>JAUPKM010000075.1 GCA_030837445.1 Actinomycetota bacterium | reverse complement strand
TGCCGGCCGGTTCGTGGGGGGCGGGCGGTTGCCCGCCCGTGCCGGCGGTGCCCCCGACCCGGTGCACGTCCCGAGCCTGCGGGCCCCTGTCACCGCGGACCACCTCGTAGGCGACGCGGTCACCCTCGGACAGCGACGTCAGACCGTCGATCAGGGCCCGGGCGTGGACGAAGACGTCGTCACCCCCGGAATTGGGGGTGACGAACCCGAAGCCCTTGCCTTCGTCGTACCAGGAGACGGTGCCGTCGGCGCCGTCGCCATTGGCGGGCACGCCGACGCCGGAGGCCAGTGGCAGAAGGTGCTCGGCCTGGGGGCCGCGTTCACCCTCGCGTACGAGGAAGGCAACCCGCTGCCCGTCGCTGATGACGCCACCGGTGACGATGGCGGAGCTGTGTACGAAGATCTGCGGCCCGCCGTCATCGAGCTCGACGAAGCCGTAGCCCTTGTTCGGCTCGTACCAGACGACCATGCCCAGGCGACCGAGCTCGGAGTCCGAGGCCGATTCACCGGTCACGCGGACGCGAAGCGCCTGCGGGCCGCGGTCGCCCTCACCGATCTCGAACTCGACCGTCTGGCCCTCTCTCAGCAGCTTCGGCCCCCCGGACGTGGCGATCTCGGAGGCATGGACGAACAGGTCCTCGCCGCCGCCGTCAGGGGCCAGGAACCCGAAGCCACGGTCGGGGTCGAACCAGCGGACGACTGCATGAGGCACTGAGGGCTCCACGTGGAGAATTCGGGTGATGTCTCGGCCTGGCGTCGTCACGACGACCGACTCCGGCCCGGCACGTCACATGGTACCGAGCGGGACGCGCCACGCCGCCCGGGCCCGTCCCCGGTGCACCCCTGCGGATCGGTTCCTGCTGGCATGCTGCGACAGCACGACGACGGCACCGCCGCGTGACCGGGTCGCCTGGTCATCGCGTGCGGCGGTGTCGGCGCATGGCGTCGACCCTGCTGACGAATTCGGCCGGGCGCAGGATCGGTACTCCCTGCCAGGGAGACATGCTGGTGAGGTCGGTGTCTTCAGAGACGAGAAGTAGTGCGCCAACCTCGGCGGCCAGGTCGAGCACGAGGTTGTCCTCGTGGTCGCGGCAGTCGGGGACGGTGCGGGGCGGGGTCAGCAGACCGCCGCCGGAGGCATGCGCCATCTCGATCAGGATCTCTTCGTAGTCGCTGGCCTCGTCCTTCGGCGTGCCGACCACGGTCATCAGGACTCGGGTGGTGTTGCTGAGGATATGGGGGGACAGCCACAGGGCGAACTCAGCGGCGTCGTTGATGACTCCGAGGCAGTCGGCGAAGGGGTTGCCTGAGGTCGGTGGGGGCGATGGCCAGGAGATGTACGGGCTGTTGCCCGAGGCGATGGCCTGGACGAGGACGTTGACGTCGAAGACGATGGGAGTGGCGATCGGGCCGGGCAGGGTCACGCCGGGGTGTCCCCGGACTTGTAAGCCTGGAGGATCAGGGCGGACAGGTCCGCGGTATCAGTCCCGTTTTCGGCCAATCTGCGATGGTTGGCAGCCTGGAGTTCACGCAGCCGTTCGGCTCTGCGCAGTGATTCCATGACCTTGAGGGTTGCCCGCAGGTAGGCGGAGCGGTTGCCGCCGCCGAAGTACTCGACCAGTCGGTCGAGCCGCTCACGGTCCTGGTCCGACACGGCGAACCCGATGGTCTGTGATGCCATGTTCACCCTCCTCTCGTGCCCGTTTGGGTCCGTGCCCGTTCAAGGTACGTCGTGTTGCCTATTGTAGGCAACAGGTTGCCTACGGCTTGGTATCTCAATGCACTGGCCACGATGCCCGACCGGCGTCAGGCCCACCAGACGCTGCGGTGGCTATGCCGCCCGCGAATCCACCAGGGACACCGCCTCGCCGACTTCCGCAACGAGGACCTTTTCACCCGCCCCACCCGGCTCTGGCGGCCACGCTGGAAGAAGCCCGACGACGCTGCGACCGAGCCTCCCGACAGATCGCCAGGGGCATCTCACCGCACCACCGCCGGGTAGCCGACCCGCCCTTCAGGGTGCGGGGAATCAGGGTGTGCAGTAGCTGTCGTCATCACGACGGTGATGGCACACACTGATTCCCTGCTGTCCGCACCCAGCGATCTCGCCGGGAACGCCAGCCACAGGTGGCGGCGACAGTGATCACGGCAGCCGTAGCCCACACCGATCGGCAGCAGCCGGACCACCGAGGTGCCCCCTGAGCGTCCATCGCCGGACGCTGACACGCCCGGCGGCGCTCGGTGATAATCCAGTCGCCGGCCGGTTGGGCGCGCGAGGCGCCCCGAGCGGTTGGCAGCCGATCGGCGTCGGGCGGACGGAACGGCCGGTCGACGAGGAGCAGCTCAACGCCTACTCCCGCACCAAGGCGGTGACCGGCCGCCGCCAGGTCAGGGCCCGACGCAGGTAGATGACCTCGGCCTCCGGGAGCGCGGCGGTGCCGCCGCGCCGCAAGGCGAAGCACGGCAGGACCGTCGAGCACTCGACGGCCGCGCCAGCGCCGGCCCGACCCCGGACGGCGGCTTCGCGGTGGACGTCGTGCTACCGCTGGCGGGTCGACTGCCGCACGACGACCGGCCTCCTCGCCCATGACCTTCGAGGGGCGTCCCGATGACCCGTGGTGCAGTGTCGTGGTAGTGGTTCCGGGACGGGTGGTGGCGCGGGAGGGACGGGCGCGATGTGGTTCGAGCAGTTGACCGGGTTCCGGGAGGGCGGCCGCGAGCAGGTGCTGGCCCGCCTGCGTGAGAACGGCGCCTTCCTGGAGTCCACCGCGAACGGACGCCGGATGCGGCGGGGTGACTTCGCCGTCGTCGGCCTTGACGCCTTGCGGCGGGCTCGGGATCAGGCCGGGCCCGTCCCCGGCGCGGCTCCCGCCCCCGCCGGGGCGAGGGTGCAGGTGCGGGAGGTGGTGGCTGACGTGCGCGATCTGCACGCCGATCCCGCGTCGGCCGGTGCGGTCTTCCAGGTCGCCTCGCAGTTCAACATGCTGGAGATGATCAATCCCGAGATCACGCCCGACGACGGCATCGACCACTACGAACGGGACCACACGCAAGGGCCCGCGTGCGCGATCGCGTGCGGGGCGGCCACGATCCACCGCAACTATCTGGTGCCGTTCGGATCAGGCCCGGATGCGCTGCGCGGGCAGACGGCGGGTCGTCAGCTGGACGGGTTCGCCGACCTCGCCGGGGCGCTCGACCTGCGCGTGGACATGCGCAACGGGTATGCCTTCGTGACGCCGGAGGAGCTGGACCGGGTTGCCGTGTACCTGGAAGGGCTGACCGGGCCGCAGCGGGACGACCTGACCGGCCTGTTGAAGGTCGGCGTCCAGTCACAGACCGAGGTCACCTGGAAGGACGCAGGGCACACGGTCACCCAGATCTTCTGCTCGGCGCTGCCCCTCTCGTACGCCGGCGGTGACCCGCGATGCTGGGAGCCGCTGGCCCGGCTGGTGCTGGACGCCGCGTACGAGGCGACCCTGGCCGCTGCCGTCCCGGCCGCCGTCCGGACCGGAAACCGCACGGTGTACCTGACCCTGCTGGGGGCGGGCGCCTTCGGAAACCCGCTGCAGTGGGTGATGGACGCCTTGCGGCGCGCGGTGCGGCTGCACCACGACAGCGGGCTGGACGTCTGCGTCATCAGTTACGGCCGGCCGCAGCCGCAGTTGCGCGCGCTCACCGACCCGGAGTCCTTCTGAGTCATCTCTCCTAGTCGGATGGTGGCTCGCGCGATGATGTCTGATCCAGGCCGAGATCTCTGCCACGAACTCAGACGCAGCCCACCATCTCAGACCTCAGGGGGCCAGCAGCGCGGCGCGCCAGGTGGCGAAGCGTGAACGCAGTGCTTCTATGTCCTCCGGGGTCCGTCCGTAGGCGGTAAACCTTCGGTCGGGATAACGCTGAAGTAGGGCGAAGACCTCGGCCAGTACGTGGCGGTCGAAGCCGGTGTCGGCCTGTTCGGCGAGGTCGCAGAGTTGCTCGGGTGAGTACCGGCCGGTGGTGATGGCTGCGTCGACGTCCAGGAAGTCGCGTGGTTCGGCGCGGGTGTAGAGAGCGGACATCTTGCCGGCCACGACGTCGTCGGCGTGCAGGACCGGCCCGATATCCATCATTACCGGGGATTGGGCTCGCCAGTTCGCCGCGAGTTCGACCTTGAACGGCCGATCGGGTTGATCGGCGTCGCGCACCGCCAAGCGGGCGAAGGTGTCGAACTGCTCGACGATGTCCACCCCGTACCCGTGCTCGCAGTATGAGTCGACCACGGCCCGGACGGCTTCGCCGAACTCGGTGCGGCGGTCCCAGCCGGTGAACAGGTCGACGTCCTCGCTAAGCCGCTGGATGAGGCCGTGCTCCTGGACGGCGTATCCGCCTGCGAGGGCGAACCCGAACCGTGCGGCGGCCTGCAACCCGATCTGGGCCAGGCGACGATGTGTGGGGTCCATCAACCGGCCAGCACGGTGGGACCGGTCAGGTCAGGGAAGGTCGTCTCCCACGCTGCCCGGACCCGTGGAGGCAGCCATAGGGTCGGCCAGATCCGGCATAGGGTGTCGCCGTCGAGCCAGCGGCGCAGCTGCGCGGGAGTGCTGGCCTGGTTCAGGACCGTCTGGTACATGACCGCGAGGTCGCCCGGATTCTCCAGGTCGTACTGAGGGTCGGCCGACCAATCCAGTGCCCGCTCCAGCCGGACCACCCCCTGGGTGGGGCCGTGAAGGTCCGCCAGGCTGGCCGCGACGACGTACCGGCGTTGGTCCTGGTAACGGGATCCCTGCGGCGCGGCCGCACGATGTGCCCTGTCCATGGCTGATCCCACCTCCACGATGTCCAGCTCCTTCAGCGACGATAGCGCGACCATGGACCGGGCGACGACGGTCACGTACGCGGTGACCGTCGCCACCTCCCACCGGGGTGTCGGCCAGGAGCATCCGGTCCCCGGCGGTCAACTGGCATCGGTGCCGGGCCGGGGCGTGCGCTGGGGTCCTGCAGACGTATGTCCGGCGACCGATGACCGTGTCCGGAGATCGTCTTTAGGCTGCCGGACGTGCCCTCTCACCCTTCGGAAGACGCCCCACGACGTTACCGGGTCCAGGCCGCCGGACGACGTCGACATCGCGCCCGTCCGGTGACGGCCCTGGTCGTCGCCGGAGTGCTCGTCACCGGGACCTGCGCGCCGTCCTGGGCCTCGTCGGCGGATCAGCCGTCCGCGCCGCCCGCTCCCGGGCCGGCCCACGACCCCGTCTCCGCAGGAAAGGCCGCCGACGCGTACCTGGCGAGCCATCCAGCCGCCGTCCACAAGGGTGACGACGACGTGCTCGTCCGCGGCGGCGTGCTCTCCGGGACCCGGGGCATGACCTACGTCGTCTACGAGCGGACCTACCGAGGACTGCCGGTCGTCGGCGGCGACGCCGTGGTGACCGTCGCCCCCGGGAACACGGTGACCGGTGTCTCGGCGGCTCAGAAGCGGCCGCTCACCACCACGACCACCCGACCGCTGAGGTCCGCCCAGGACGCCGTCACGACAGCCCGAAGCGACACGACCTACGGGCCGGTGTCCGCGACCTCGTCACCTCGCCTCGCGATCCTCGCCTGGCCTCAGTCCCCGGTACTGGCCTGGGAGATCATCGTGACGGAGCAGATGAGCGGGATCCCGGTGGAGCAGCAGGTCTACGTCGACGCGACGACCGGTGGCCTCATCGCCACCTCCGAGGGCGGCACCGTGAAGATCACTACGGCGAGTTCCGGCGATGCCTTCCGGCTGGCCGACCCGACCCGGCCGGGGCTGAGCTGCGCCGGGCCGGGCCGGACGGGCAGCTCTACACCGGCCCGGTCAACACGTGGGGCACCGGCCGAGGCGACGACCTCGTCGCCGCCTGTGTCGACCTGATGTACGGCGCCCAGCGCGAGTGGGACATGCTCGCCGGGTGGTTCGGCCGAGACGGATTCGACGGGTACGGGCACGCCACCCCGATCCAGGTGGGGCTCCCGGACGAGAGCGCGGTCTGGACTCCCCGCCTGAGCCGGTACGGCAAGACGACGACCGCGACCGGAACCCGCCAGCTCGCCGCCATCGACGTGGTCGGTCACGAGTTCGGTCACGCCGTCTTCGAGTACACGCCCGGCAGTTCCGGAAGCGCGAGAGACCGTGAGAACGGCATCCTCAACGAGGAGGTCGCCGACATGTTCGCGGTCATGACCGAAGCGTTCGCGAACAACCCGAAGGATCCGCCGGACTACACGATCGGCGAGACGGTGTCCCTGGGCGACAAGGGGCCGATCCGGATCATGTATCAGCCGTCACTGGTCGACGGGTTCGCGGACTGCTATCCGCCCCGGCAGACGGCCGGCGGCCGTAGTGAGATCCCCGGGTACGGCGGCCACTGGTTCTACCTGTTGGCCGAAGGGTCGGATCCGTCCGGTGGCGAGCCGCACAGCCCGACCTGCAACGGATCGACCGTCGCCGGGATCGGGATCCGCGAGACCGGGGAGATCCTCTACAACGCGCTGCTGACCAAGACCTCAACCTGGGGATACTCCGATCTGCGGTCCGCGACCCTCGCCGCGGCCAGGAACCTCCACCCCGGGGACTGCGCGACGTACGCCACGGTGAAGGCCACCTGGGATGCGGTCACCGTCCCCGCACGATCGGACGAGCCGACCTGCGGCAGCGCCCCGCCATCCGCCACTTGATCTGAATGCTCTGCCCACCATCGGTACGAGCTCGGTACACCCACTGCGCCATCACGACACTCCCGCCTGTCGGCCGCAGACCCGCGACCCCTCGCGTCCCGGGTTGCCTGCCACCGAACGTCGTCAGGACCTCTGCCACGACAGGGACGTGATCCCACAGGTGATCCCACAGGGAACAAAACGAACCAGCCCCTACCGCGTTTCCGCTGTTCAGGGGCTGGTTCCAAGTGTGTCCGAGAGGCGTAAACAATCGAATACCCATGCCGGTGCAAGGCATCGACCTGCGGGTTTAGTTGATCACGATTGTCGTGGATCGGTCGAGTCGAACAGTTGAGAACACCCCATGGTGGCGAGCTCGGCCTGGTGGGGGAGCGAGCGCCGGGCAGGGAGGGGTGGGCTGGGATGGTCGTGACCGTCTCTCCATGGACGGGTCCGCGGGTGCATCCTCGTGGCCGAACTGAGGGAGTACGTGTCATCGGTGAGGGGCGATACCTTCCGGATGTCGAGCATCACGAGATTCGGTTCTGGCGCTGATCTTGTGATCTGGGGTGGCTTGGGCGTGTCTGCGGTGGTTCGGGTCCGGAGTTGGTTTTGATCTCGTCTGTGTGATCGTTCAGATCTTGAGGTCCTGCTCCCGCATCTGGCTGGTGTCGTCGTCGACGAGATCGAGAGCCTGGGCTCGCGGTTACACCTGGTGGTTCGCGGTTACGCCTGGTGGTTCGCGGTCGGGCCCGGGCAGGCGATTGCCCGCGATGCGGGACGACATCAACAACCGTCCACGGGACGTACCGGCGGTGTCTGACCGACGCTGCGGTGGCTGGTAGGCCGCTGCTGCTGGAGGTGGTGGTGCGGCGCTGGCGTTGCCCGGACCCGGGCTGCGCGACGGTGACATTCGCCGAGCAGATTCCCGGACTGACCAGGCCACACGCGCGCTTCACGCCGTTGGCGGTGGAGATGATCGAGGCGATCGGGCTGGCCCTGGCCGGCCGCGCCGGAGCCCGGCTCGCCGCACGCCTGGGAATGACCGTCGGGCGCGACGCCCTCCTGCGACGGGTCCGGGCGCTGCCCGATCCTGCCCAGGGTCCGCTCGCGGTTCTGGGGGTCGATGACTTCGCCCTGCGACGGAGCCCCGACTACGGCACGGTGCTGGTCGACATGGACTCCCACCGGCCGGTCGACCTGCTGCCTGGGCGCCCCGCCGAACCGTTCGCGCAGTGGCTGACGGCGCACCCCGGCATCGGCGTGATCTGCCGGGACCGCACCGGCCAGTACGCCGCGGGCGCCACGAGCGGCGCACCCGAGGCGGTCCAGGTAGCCGACCGGTACCACCTGTGGGCCAACCTCGGCGAAGCCGTCGCCAAGACCGTCACCGCACATCGCGCCGCGCTGCGGGACACGCCGCCTGACGTCACCCTGTCGACACTGAGCACCGACGGGGACGAGGGACCCTCGCCGGCGCCTGCGCAGGCTGCTGCCCGTGATGCTGCTGCGGGTGATGCTGCCGTCGCACACGCCGGTGGCG
The DNA here is from genome assembly GCA_030837445.1 of Actinomycetota bacterium. Lineage (GTDB taxonomy): Bacteria > Actinomycetota > Actinomycetes > S36-B12 > UBA10799 > JACJWR01. The sequence goes on along the minus strand of JAUPKM010000075.1, from coordinate 28,630 downwards.
TCGTCCCGGAGGTGGTGAACACGGTGCCGGAGAAGGCGATCCTGGTACGGACCCGGGAGCGGTACCGCCAGATCCACGCGCTCCTGGACGCGGGTGCCAGCCGCAACGAGGTGGCGCGGTCGCTGAACCTGGACATCCAGACCGTGCGGCGCTTCGCGAACGCCACGACCGTCCAGGAGGTCCTCGCACCGACGCTGGAGCGGCACAGCACGCTGGACGAGTTCAAGGAGCACCTGCACCGGCGGTGGAACGAGGGCATCACCAGCACCGCCGCTCTCACCCGCGAGATCTGCGGGCAGGGGCACACCGGCTCGGTCCAGACGATCACCCGCTACCTGCACCGCTTCCCCGGCGCGCTGTGCGCGCCGCCGCCCGGGGCGACGGTACCGACGATCCGACAGACCAGCCGCTGGCTGATGACCCGCCCCGACCGCCTGGCTCCCGAGGACCGAGCCTGCCTGGAAGCCAGGCCTGGAACGCAGCCCCGACCTTGACCAGGCTGGCCGAGCACGTCACCGGCTTCGCGCGCATGATGACCCGCTTGGAAGGACAGCACGTGCCGGACTGGATCACCGCGGTCGAGGCCGACACCCTCACCCCGCTCAGCTCCTTCACCACGCACTTACGCAACGACCTCACCGCCGTCATCAACGGCCTGACCCTCACCTACAACTCCGGCGCCGTCGAAGGCACCATCAACAAGATCAAGACCTTCAAGCGGCACATTTACGGCAGGGCCAACTTCGACCTCCTCCCCAAGCGCGTCTTACTCGCATGACCCCAAGCCTCGTCCCACCGCACCACAAGATCAGCGCCAGAACCGAATTCGTCGACGGCTCGGACACGTGTCGGATGGTCTGCCCGCGGTGCGGGATGCGCTGGGTGGGCGGAACTGTCACGATTTCTCCCCCACACCAGGATCCAGCGGATGTCGGACCCCCGCAGTGCGTCATGAGTGTCAAGTACCGGGTTTGATGGTCTCCATATAACCCGGTACTTGACACTCATGACGCGCTGGCCGCGGCGGAGGTGGCCAGCCCGTGCGCGACCGCAACCGGGTCACCGGCCTGTATGAGCAGCCCGGACAGCGGAGGAGTCAGGGTGTCCAGAAACCGCGCCACGCGGCCGCTTCCGGGCCCAGCGCCGCACCGCCGACCGGTGGCATCGTCCCGAACAGCAGGTTTCGATCCAAGACCGTGTTGAACCGAGCGCACGCCATCTCCGACACGTACAGACACGCCGCGCACGCCCCGCCGAACGCTTGCCGGCACGGCGGATCGAACACGCATCGCGACTCCGCAGCCAACTCGGTCAGAGCGTCGAACAGGTCGAACCGGAACACGTGCTCCAACCCACCGAGGATGAACTCGCTACGGGTGTTGGCGTAGATGAGGAAAGCCCCATTGGCTGGGAACAGGAACTCGGCCAGAGAGTCGACGTTCAGCCCGCACCGAGCAGCGAGCGCCTTCATCGCACGGTGCGCGAACGAGTGCGTCAGCCCGAGCACCGCACGGCTGATCCGGTTCTCCGGCGCGGTAAACAGGTCAGTAACCGGGTCGCACACGGTGAGCAACCAGCGTTGCGCGGCCGCGAAGTCGGTCGCCCCGGGGTCGTCGACGATGCCGGAATCGACCAGCCAGGTCACGATCTTCAGCGGATCGATCCGAAATAGCAGTCCTTCGGTCTCGGTCCGCACCCCGTACATGGGAAACTTACCGTTGCGGGTGCCTGGGAAGAACCGGAACCGGGTAGTGACGGTGTCACCGCGCCGGTTCACCGTACTCGCCCGCGGCGAGACACGGGTGTATCCAGCGACAAGGAATGCGACCGGCAGTTGTCGCAGCAGCGTCACATCCGCCAGCCCGTACCGGTCGAACAGTGCCCGGTACGTGCCGTACGCCGCCGCGAGCGGCCCGCCGCCGGCTTCGGCGAGCAGGTCCTCGACGCTCATCGCGTTCGCCGACCGGGCGAGCGATAGCTGCAGGCATTCCTCGCCGAGGAGGTCCAGCCGCTCCGGCTCCAGCCCGAGCGCGTCGACGTCGTCTCGCCACACCGGAGTGCTGCCAACCTTGGCCTGAGCGTCGGCCAGGCCAGCGTCGTGTAGCGGGTTGCCGGGCTTCCAGCCGAGCGTCGCGGCGAGCGCCTCGAACTGGGCGACCGCGTCGTTGGACACGCCGCCAGCCGCGGTCCGCAGCCCGTCCAGGCCGGGCGGCAGGATCCCGAGCGCCTGGGCGAGCGCTGCAGCGTGGGTGTGCTCGTGCGTGAGCGCCGCGTACGTCTCCCGGGTCGGCGGGTTGATCACGGTGATTTGCTGCGGGTAGTACGCCGAGGTCTGCGGGACCCGGGTGACGGTTACCTTTCCGTGCCGGCATTCGCACCACTGGGCGATTGGCCGTTCGGAGCGAGTGCCGCACCGCGAGCAGGACCAGTACCAGCGGCCGGTGTTGAACGACTTCGTATTGAATAGCCGCATCGCTGCTCTGCAGTTGTTCGCGCACTGCGGCGGCCGCAGCTGGCCGAGATGTCCGCACTCGTGGATCTCGACGAACGTGAACTGCTCCATCGGCCCGTGCGTAGCGCAGTCGGGAACCCGGTCGCTGGCGCGGGCAGTCCGGAACGCGCCACAGTCGGCGCACAGGTATGTGTTAGGGAACCGGGCGGCGCGTAGATCGTCGGCACGGACCAGCTCATACTGGCGCCGGTCGACGATGTCGAGCTCTGGGCCGCTGTTCGGTATGTTCGACGAGGCCTCGGCAAATGGGCGGATCAGACGGCGAAGCTGCACCTCCACCCATCCCTCCGGGATGCCGAGCGGACTGGTTTGCCGCGGCGGTTCGCCGACGACGGCTGCCTTCGTGCCGAAGTTGTACGGCTGTCCGGGCATGTACCGCCATAGCGCCTGAATGTTGGTCCGGTTGAGCGTTTCGAGCGCCATCGGAGGCGTCTCCTTCGAGCAGGACGGGCACAAGGTTGGGGGCGTCGGGCTGGGTGGGGGAGCGCCAGCGGACCGGGGGAAGGCGGGCTGCGCGGGTCACAGATCGGCGTAAATGGTGATCGGTTCCTCGACGTCGCGCAGGGACCGCGGCACCGGCGGGGTGAGTAGGTCCGGCAGCCGTTTGCCGGGCTCGGCCTGCATCGGTAGCCCGGCGAGTCGGTCGTCGACCCACGCCGCGATCGCGTCCCGGTGCAGCTGGTGGTACACGCTGTCTGGGTGGATCCCGAACCCACGGGACAGGTTGTCGATGAGCAGGGCCCGGTCGACGAACCCGGCCGTCACGGCGGCCGCGAACGCAGTCGAATCGGCGAGCGTTTTGCGACGCTGGGCGCCGGTGAGCCAGTCCCGGTCATGGACCTGCAGAAGCCATGCCATCAGCCCGCCGGACAGAACCCGACGCAGCACCGGCAGCGACTCCCGGTTCACCGGGACCTTGTTCACAAGCCGGTCGAGGAACCGAATCCAGTCGGCGTAGTACCGGAATACAGAAGCGTCTCGGTCCCGGGTCGGGTTGATCACGTTGATGACCAGGCCAGGCCAACGGCGCCCGACCCGGGCGGAGGCCTGGATGATCTCGGCCGCGGATGTTGGGGTGCCCATCACGGTCATGACGCCGAGCCTCCCAACGTCGAACCCATGCCCGATCGCCTTAGTCGCGGCGATCATCGTGACCCGGTCCTCGGCGGCGGCGGGCGGGTTAGTCAACCGGGCAACAGCGCGCCGGACCGCGGTCGGTTCCGCGTCACCGTTGATGACGGCCAAGTTCAGCTGGCTTCCGAGTAGTGCCCGGACCTCCGGGTCGCGCGTGAAGCTGGTCAGGTCCTCGTTGCGCAGGCAGTACGCGACGAATACCTCGTACAGGTCGCGGCCAGCGGCGTGGGCTTCGTCGCGTAGCGCCGGGTCCGCCGCGTCCAGGCCTGCTTCGTCGAGCACGGCGGCCGGGTCGGTGAGCAGGTCGGCGAGCCAGCCGCCGTGGGTGAGTGCGACCTCGCGGGTCGCGGTAACCATGGTAATCGACCGGGGTCGGACGCCGAGGTAGCGGCGCAGCGGCTCGTCGGCGGTGGTGGTGGACCAGAACGTCTCCCCGACGTCCGGGCCGTTGACAGGGAACCGGCGCGCATCGCGGCGATACAGGTGCTGCACCTGATGCTTGTAGCCCTCGATGGTCGCGGTCGCGCCAACAATCTGTATCGGCGGGTTGCCGAGGTCTTCACTGATGGCCTGCAGCAGCGTCTCGTACATGCCGTCGAGCGCTCCGAGGGACTCGTCGAGCAGATGCAGCTCGTCGGCGATCTCGAGGCGGACGTGCCCGAACCCGGCCGCGATGGGTTGTCGGCTCTGCTTGCACCCGAACACCGCGCACCAGGTCGGGTGGCCGGTGTAGCCGTGTTGCGGGCAACGGGAGTGGGCACGCCCAAGGAGGACCTGGAACTCCTTCGACTGGCCGAGCTGGGCGAGCTTGTCGACAGTGCCGACCAACACGGCTGGGGCGTGCCGATAGATCTCGTCGTCGATGCCCCACACCGGCAGCACGCCCGTCATCCGACAGCTGGCGTTGCGGCAGCGGTGCTGCATCGTCCAGGACAGCTCGTCGAAGCCGACCTCGAGCGGCTGACGGCACAGCGGGCAGTCGGCGAGGATCCGGCATGCTTCAGCGGTCGCGGCGGAGTGCGGGTCCTGACCGCGGTAGTACGGGTTGGTCGGGTCGGGCGCCTGCAGTCGGTTCGGCGTGTTGGTTCCGCCGACGAAGTACCCGACGCCGAATGGGTCGCCGACAGCGATGTCCGGGTGGTCGCGGCGCAGCAGCTCGGCGTGCAGCACCATCGCGGTGAACCGTTCGGTCTGCTGCAGCGCGAGCAGCCGCAGCGGGAACCGGGCCCACACCTGCGCGCCAGCCGTGACGCCGGTGAGCCGAGCATAGAACAGGGTGGTGAGCATAAGTCCGAGGTACGCCTCGGACTTCCCGCCGCCGGTGGCGAACCAGACGATCTCGACGTCCGGGTGCCCGGCTGGGTCGACCATGCTGGGCAGGCAGCCGACCAGCCACGCGATCTGGAACGGGAACCAAGCGTCGTAGCTTCGGTTCGCTGCTGCGGCGACGGCCCGGTTCGCGAGTACGAATGCGTCCCGGACCTGTGGGTCGGTCCGGAGCAGGTCCAACCCGGCAGCGACCCAGTCGACCTCGTCGTGGGCGGTGACGGCGTCGGCGTCGGCGTCCGCGCGGGCGGAGACGTCCCAGCCGCGGGCACCGGCGCGGGCGTCGAGAGCCGCGACGCTCCATTCCGTGTCGACCCAGGCGCGGTGCGCGTCGACGAGCGCAGTCACTGCGGCGATCGGGTCGGCGATCAGGGCCTGGAACGAGGTATCGAGGGTGGTCACGGTCCCGTCTGGGAGCGCGACATGCCGGCGTGGGTGCACCCGAGCAGTGGCTTGCTCGGCGGCGTACATGGTCGCCAGCCGAGTATGACCGCCGGCGCGGGTCACGTCGACGGCGCAAGCGTGCCCTAGCGCGGGGACGGCCCGCTCATACCGGTAGGACTGCTGGACCTGTTCGAGCTGGTATGGCACCAGCGGCGCATCGAGCGCACAGATCAGCTGCACCTCGTACAGATGCGTATTCAGGTACGGCGTCTGGTACGCGTGTGTGCCGTCCACGGTCTGCTGGTCCGGTGCCGGGGTGAGGTTGACGACCGTGGCGAGGATCTCGACGTACCCGTCACCGGGAGTGATGTCAAACTCGACGGCGGCGCGGAACTCTGGCGGTAGGACGTCGGCGGCGTCGAGGAGGTTCGCCGTGCAGTACCGGGCCCACGTGGTCGCGTTCAGCATGTCGTCCGGGCGGGGCAGGTTGCCGGCGGGGGCCGGGGACAGCCGTCGCGGCCGGTGCAGTTCCGCGCCGGCTGGCGGCCGGACCGCGGACCGCAGCGCGGCGGCGAGCTCATCCTCTCCGGCCCGGACGGTGTCGATGGTGAGGGGCACGGTGATGGTGACTGGGTCGATGGCGACCTTCGTCCACACCGTGGCCAGTGGATGCCCGCGGCCCGCATCCGGGGCTGCGCGGCCTATGCCCGGGCGGAGGCCGACCGGGCCGGGCTCGGTGCCCGGGTCGGCGGCGGCGGTCACCGCCGCATTCTGCTCGCCCATGGTGGGGTGCAGGGCGACATACGCGGCCGCAGACACGGTGAACTCGAGCGTGACCGGCAGCGCCGGCACCCGGAACGTGAACCCCTGCGCAGGCGGAACAAGCCGCTCGCCGTATGTGTAGCCGTTTGCGGCTTCGGCCATGAGCTTCGGGGCACTGGCGAGCATGCCGAGCCATAGCCGCTGTTGCGCGGGCGGGTCAGGCAACCGCGTTCCGGCCGGGATGAGAGTGCCGGCGGCGGTGTCGACGACGCGGCGGGCGAGGCTGCCCAGCAGCGCGTCGTACCTCTGCGCCGCCGTCGCGGCGGGCAGGGCCGGCGCGACGGCGGCGCCTTGGGCTGGGGCGGATGAGACCGTCAAGGTGTGCTCCTGTAGGTCGCGGCGCGCGGCGCCGGGCCGCGACCGCCCGCCGAAGGGCTCGAACGGCGGTCGTGGGTCGGGATGGGATGGCCGGAGTGCAGGTCCGGCGGTGGGGAACTCACCGCTGCCAGTGCCGGGTTGGCGCGACGGAATAACCGCGCCGGGTCAGGTTGTCCGCGAAGTCCCGCTGCTTGCGTGCCATGCCGTGCACCAGCATCACCTCGTGCGGCGCGACTTCGTTGATGATCGCAGACAGGCCGCGCCGGTCGGCGTGCGCCGACAGACCGAACTGTTCCACCCGCGCGTTCACCGCGACGTCGTGGTCGTCGAGGCGGAACGTCCGCGGCTTGCCCCGGCCGGTGCCGTGGCCGCCGTTGGACAGCTCGAGCAGTTCCGCTCCGGGGGAGTCCTCGTCCTGATAGCCGGCGACCAGCAGCGCCGAGTCCGGGTCCGGCAGGATCTCCCGCGCCCACCGGACCGCCGGCCCGGCGGCGAGCATCCCGGAGGTCGTCACGACCACACCCTTGCGAAAGCTCTTGAGCAGGTATGGCCGATTGGCATCGCGGACCTCCTGCACCCCGCCACCGAAGATCCGCAGCGGCCGATCGGCCCCTGCGGTCTCCTGCTCGTAGATCCACGACACATGCCGGGCCAGCCCGTCGATGAGGACTGGCACGTCCGGCAGCCGGTCCCGCAGCGTGAGCGCGACCTCCTGAGCACGTCCGAGCGCGAACGCCGGCACCAGCACCCGCCCTCCGCCGAACACGGTGTCGGCGACCATGTTGATGAACTTCTCCACCTCCAGGTCCCTGTTGGTGCTGCGGCGGCCACAGTACGTCGACTCGATGACGAGCAGATCCGAGCCGCGGGCCGCGTCCGGCACGATCAGACCAGACACGGACAGCTGCGCGAGGGTGGACACGTCGCCGGTCACGGTGACCCGGCCGTCGCCGGCAGTGACGACGACGCCGGCGGCGCCGAGGATGTGCCCCGCCGTGAACAGCTCGATGGTGACGCCGTCGGCCACCTCGACGGGCCGGCCAAGCGCGAGCGGCTCGAGACGCCTCTGTGCCGCGAACACCTGCGTTCGCGTGTACGGCGGCTCGGCGGGCGGCTCGTCTGCCTCGACGTAGTCGCTGCGGGTCCGGTCGAACACCTTGACTGAGTCCTGCCACATCGTCGGCAGCAACGCCGCGGTTTCGGCGCTGCAGAACACCGGAACGTTCCCGAACTCGGCCGTCAGCGCCGGTACGTACCCGGCATGGTCGTTGTGCGCGTGCGTGATCACGATCGCGTCCAGCCGGCCGCCGTGGCGGACGACGTCGATGTGCGGCGGACCGGCGTCGTCGATGCGGCGCTTAGGCCGCATCCCGGCGTCGACGAGGATCCGCACGTCGCCGGCAGAGACCAGCATCGCCGACCCGCCGATGTCGGTGCCGCCGCCGAGCGGGGTCAACGCGATCTCCCGCGGCGTCGCCACCGCGGGCGATGGGGCCGGCGGCGGAGCGAGCAACATGGCCAGCACCGTCCGAAACGCGGCCGGTGCCACCCCGGCGGTGGCGAGAGCCGCAGCGAGCCTTGCGTCGGACGGGGCGGCGGTGGCGTCGTCGGCGAGCTCACGGGCACGTGGGTCGTCGGTGTCGCCGATGCTGGACGGGGCGGCCGCGGCGGCGAAGACCCGGGCGGCGGGGACCAGGTCGGCAGACCGGGCTGCGGCCGCCTCCCGCTCAAGGTTTAGCTCGGCGCGCAGCGCCTCGATGACGGTGCCACCCTCCTCCAGGTCCCCATGGGTGGCGGCCAGCTGCTGGGCCAAGTCGCGTGCCTCGACCTGCGCGATGTTGCGCTGGGCACGGGCGACGTCGCGGGCCTCCCGCAGGTCGGCGATCCTCCGGGCGATCCGCGCGTCCCGCCGCCCGTCCACCGCCGTTGGCCCCGCCGTCGCGGCAGCGATGGTGGCGGTACCGGTCGGTGTGTGCACGTTGCGGCGCACCCAGGCGCGGGCCAGACGGCGCACGCGAGCCGGGTCCGTGAGGGTGGTCGCGGCCGCCTCGGCCACGGCCGCGTCACCGGCGAACAAGGCTCGCAGGCTCGGCTGCTGCAGCCCCTGCTCGTCGACGTACCGGGCGGCGAGCTCCTCGCGCAGCGGCCGGTGGCGCGCGATCAGCTGTAGCATGCCGCGCCGGTTCGCCTGCGCGAATCGGTCCGGGTCGGTCCCGGCCAGCGCTGGCGCCTGGACCGCGTGCCGGGCCGCGTCGAGGACGAGCTGCTCAACGAGCTGCGGCAGGGTGCGGCTCACTCGTCCCTCCGGGTCGCGGCGGCCAGCACCGGCTCGGTCCGGTACTGGCCCTTGCTGTCGCCAAGCAGCACCCCCAGCGCGCGGAGGACCTCGACGACGTCCTCGGCGCCGCCGTATCCGTTACCTGCGAGGCCGGTGGCAGTGAGCTGGTCGCTTCCGGGCTCGCCGGTGTCGGCGTGCAGCTGGAGGAACTCGGCGAACGTCTCCAGATCTGTCGCCTCACCGGCCATCTGCCGCACGAGGAACTCCCACGCCTGCTGCAGCGATCCGTCGGCGATCACGCCGGCTGCGGCGACCAGGTCCTGGGAGTTGCTACCGAGCCAGGTCCGGATGTCGTCGAGCGGGTCGCTGACCGTGCCGCTGTCCAGGCCGGTCAGGTGCTGCGCCAGCCGGTCCAGCAGTTTCGGCCAGCCGCCGGTCGTAGCGAGCAGTTCGGCACGGGACGCGGCGTCCTGGAATGGCAGCGACTCCTGCGCGAACCACAGCCGCAGGTCGGTGTCGTCGTAGCGGCGCAGCTCGGTCAGGCCGGAGGAAGTGTCCGACTCCCGCGCCGCGACCGGCCATGCGGCCGCCTGCGCCGGGCCGCTCACTTGCACGATCCCGAGGGTGCCGCCGGTGTGCGACGCGATCAGCGCCCGCGCCCGCCGCCACACGTGCAGCGCCTGCTCGGCGGTGGCGTCCTTCATGTCGACCAGGACGACGGCGTGGTGCCCGGCGCTGTGCAGCGGCATGCTGCGGCACTTGTTCTCCAGCCCGCCAGGCGTGGCCCGCACCAGTACCGCTCTCCGATTCCCGGTCGCGGCGTTCCCGTTCTCCTTCTCTAGCACCGCCAGGCACCGGTCGACGTCGAGCGCGCTAGACCCGACCAGCAGGCGGACCTGGCGGCGGGGGGCGAGCAAGTCGGCGATCTGCTGCGCGGTTAGCGGCGCCCGGGTCGGGCCGGCGCCGTACACCGGCCGCATCAGTGATCCGTCGAACGACTCCGGTGCCTCGAAGGACGCGGCCCGCTCGAGGACCTCGTCGACCTCGTCGCGGTTGCCAAGCAGGTCGAGGACGTTCGGGGTCCGCAGCCGGTAGCCGCGCTCGGTCACCGACAGCACCCCGAGGTCGACAGACTCGTCGAGCAGGGCACGGAACTCGCCGGCGCGGATGTCCTCGGCGGCGAAGCCTGCGGGCCACCACTGCTCGCACTCGGCGCGCAGCACGCCGGGGGTCATCGCGGCGTCGACGCCGGCAGCGTGCGCGTTCTGCGCAACGCTGTACGCGATCACCTTGTAGTGCGGGTCCAGGTCGAGGGTCCAGTCGAATCGCTTGCGGAACTGGCGCCGCAGCGTCGGGTCGGCCCACACCTGCTCGACGTCGTCGGCGGCGATGGTCTGCGGCGGCGCGTCGTCGAGAATCGGGGCGCCCTGCAGGTTGCGCAGCAGTCTGGCAGCGAACAGCTGGATCAGCGCTGGCTGGTTGTTCGTCAGGGCCAACACCCGGGCGGCCTGGTCGGTGTCTGCGAAGCGGAACCCGAGTGCGTCTAGCGGCCGGATGAGCAGTTCGTACGCGGCCTGCGGCGCGAGGGGCCCGACGCAGACCGGCTCGCCGAAGTGCGCGAGCGGGTGGTTGGCGAGCCGTTCGAAGCGGGCGGTTTGGTGCAGACCGGCGAAAACGATCTTGACCGCGCGGTGGGTCCGTTCCATCAGCAACTTGAACTGCACGACCTGCGTGAACATCCCGCCGGCGGCGTTCGCGTCGGCGTCGAGAAACGAGTCGGACTCGTCCAGCAGGAGCAGCAGTTGCCGGCTCGGGCGGGCGGTCACCCAGTCGGCGACGTGCCCGGTGAGCGTGACCGCGACGTCGCTGGCCGGGGCAGTATCCGGGACGATGCCCTTGTCCGCCAGCCGCGGCCACAGCGTCGTCCAGACCGCTTCGGCCGGGGCAGACTTGCCGATGTGGAAGATCGACTCGTAGATCGCGTGCCGGGTGCTGCCGTCGTCGAACTCGCGCTCGGCGGCCCTCAGTAACGCGGATTTGCCCAGCTGCCGACCGCCGTACACGACGCACGGGCCCATCATGTCGACGACCTTGTCCCGTTCCTCGGCCCGGCCGTAGAACATCTCCTGCGGCACGTTGACACCTGGTACGTCTGGGGTGAACGGGGACGAGAACGTGAACGGCAGCGTGACCGCCATTGTCACGTCCCGGCCGGGGGTCGGCTGGCAGGCCAGGTAGGCCATCGCGGCGTCGTCGATGATGGCGGTCGGGGCCAGCTTGCGGCCGCTACGGAACTGGCGGGCCAGTTCGCGGCGGGCGGCGGCGTCGAGGGAGCCGAAGTACAGCAGGACGATCGACTGGTCGGTCGGTTCGCTGCGCAGCATCTCCACCAGCTCGGCTGGCGTCGGGCTCTTCCACACCGCGAGCAGCCGCAGCGTGTCTCCGGACGGGCTCATCGCCGTCCCGAACGCCGGAATGATTGCTTTGCCGGCGGTGGCGCGCACGCCGTGCAGGTCTAGCCACGAGCCGCGCCCGCCGCCCTGGCCGCGCTTGACAGGGGGATTGGTCGACTTGTCGAAGATGAACCCGATCTGCTCAAGGACGGCCTTGACGTTGCCGATGCGGGCGTCGAACGTGCGGCTGACCGCGAGCTTGTTCCAGTGGTCGACCCGTTCGGCGATGGTCTTGCCGCGGGTCAGGTCCGCGAGGTCGATGCCGGCGTCGGCGAGCAGCCCGGCCAGTGCCGGGTCGCTGGGGACGCGGCCAGCCGGCAGCGCCGTCTGCAGGTCGCGCAGCAGCGGGTGGGTGCTGTTGCTGGCGCTCCAGCGGGATGCGAACACATCGCAGAACGCGGGGAAGAACCGGCGCACGTGGTCGACCGTGTCGCGAGGGCCAGGCAGTTTCCTGTCGGTGGCGAGCGTCTCGATGTACTCGGCGGCAGTGATGAGGTCGCCGTCGTCGAGGCAGCGCTGGATCCGGTCTGCGTCATCCGAAGCCATGCCGGTCGTGTCGAGGGCGGCGCGGGCTGCGGCGATGCGGCGCCCGACGGCGGCGGCCCGGTCACCCTCGATGGCGGCGAGGTCAGCGAACATGGCGCCGTAGTCGCGGCGCGTACCTCGCGGGCCAGCCTGGTGGGCGCGGACCCGAGTGGACAGGTCGGTCCATTCCTCAACGGTGACGCGGCTGAAGAGCCGGTCGGAGTCGATCCGGGTGTCCAGGGCCGTGACTACGGTGTCGAGTTTGGCGGTGGAGGTGGCGATGGCCTGATCCCGGGCGTCGGTGAGCACAGCGGCCAGCTGTGCGTCGGTGGAGCGCACGTGCTCGATGAGCAGCTGCGTGCCGACATGGTCGTGGCGGGCGGCCCGCTGTTCGTATGCGGCACGCCACCCGGCCGAGCCAGCCTGGGCGGTCCGGACCGCGGCGAGGACGTCGTCGACGGTAATCGGCCAGGCGGGTTCGCCAGCGCCGGTGAGCGGCAGGTTGGCGGCACCGGTGAGCGGTCCGCCGAGGACCCGATCGGCCGACACCTCGGGCCCGACGGGGACTGCGGCAGTGCCGACGAGCAGGTCGAGGGCGTCGGTGAGGAGCCGCAGTCCGGCTTTGTGGGCGGCGTGACGCGCTTCGACGTCGGTTTCACTGCGGCGGGCGAGCTCGGTCAGGGCCTGGTCGCGAACGGCGACGACCCGCGTGCGCAGCTCGGTCATCGGGTCGTTCATCCAGGAATCGGCGTTGGGGCCGGTGAGATTCTCGAAGGCGGTGATCCAGTTCGACAGCAGCTCGGTGACCTCGCCGGTCCAGGCGAGCAGCTTCTCTCGGGCTCGGGACTCTATCCGCTTGCTGCGCTTGCCAGTGCTGCGGGGCGTGTCGCGGTCGATGGTCGCTTCGAGCGTAGACCGGGAACGGAGGTTCGCGATGCGGTCGCGGATGAGCGCGACAGCGTACGGGGCCATTTGCCCGGCTGCGATGATGCTCAGCGGGCGGCCGAGGTAGCCGTCTGGCGCCATCCAGGTCTGCCAGAGTTCGGTCGCCGGGGCATAGAGGATGGTACGGGGCCTGGCGAGTAGCTCTTTGGCGACGGCCGTGAGGGTTTGCAGGACCTGGTCGGCTTCCGCGGCTTCGGCCACAGCGTTGATGCTGCACGGGGTGAGGTAGATGCCGCTGTAGATCGCCGTGAGCAGCGCGTCGTGAAGCTCCTCGACCGCCTTGCCGTAGCGGGGAATGCTGGTCGCGATGTCGCGCAACGGCCCTGCCGCGCCGGCCGACGGGGACAGCAACCCGGCGCGGACGGCGGCGGCGTAGATCAGCATCTGGGTGTCGGGCATGTCCCGGACGGTGCCGGCGTCGAGGTTGGTGACGGCGGCGGTGAATGCCGCCGCATTTGAGCCGGTGGAAGTCTTGATCGCGGCAGCGTGCGCGGCGAGTCGATACGCCGTGCTCACTGCGGCCGGAGCGCTTTCGGCGGTGGTGAGCCAGTACGCAAGCGCGTACTGGTCGTGGTCGAGCAGATCGGTGTAGAGCATGTCCACGTGGCTGGCGTCGGACGTGTCGACGTCGGGTGTATCACCGGCGGACGGCCTGGGCTCGGTGGTCTTCTCGGGGGCTGCGTGGCTGGGCTGCCGGGCGGCGGGGAGCGGAACGGTGAGGTCGAGCCCGGCGAGGACGTTCTCGAGGTCCGGCTCCGCGTCGGTGTCGAGCCCCGCGACCGCATCATCCGGAGTGGTCTCGTCGACAGCACGGCCAGGCGTTGGAGAAGTGGTTTCCTCGGCCGTAACGGCGAGTGGCACGTCGGTGTAGAGCGCGGGTGTCATTACCCCGGCCGGTTCGGCGACGGATTCTGCATCGACAGGCTCAGCCGCGGCGGCGTGCGCTTTCGCGGTCGCCTGGACCTCACCGGGCACTGCCGCCAGCTGGGTGGCGATGAGCCCGGCAGCGGCGGGTTCGCCGGGGAAGTCGGCGCCTGCGGGTGTTGCGGTGTAGGTGACGGCGTCGGCGGTGGTCGCAAACATGAGAAGCGGGATCGCGGCCGGCAGATTCCGGGTGACGACCTCGCCGAGTTCGACGGCCCGGCGCGGGTCACCGCCAGCGAGGTCGATGATGTCGCACAGCGCCTCCAGCCCGGTCAGTGTCTCCGGCGAGGTCGTGTCGTCAACGCCGGCGGCGAGGGCCGCGACTCGGGCTACGGCCGCTGCGACGTACTCCGGCCCGTGCAGCGTCGCCACTTGCCGGACCCGGTCCAGCCGGGCGGCCGTCTGGTCCGCCTCCATGGTGGCAGCCAGCGCATCCTCGACCGCGTGCCGTGCGTCGGCAAGCGTCTCCGGCCGTGCAGTCCCCGTGAGCCTCGCAAGCGCGTTGAACACCGAGGTGAGCTGTCGGGTGTAGACGGTGACCGCGACGACATGTGCCTCCGCCGGGGGACGCCCCGCAGCGACGGCTTCGGCGAGGGCGGGCGCCGCCTCGTCCTCCAAGTGGCAGCGGAGCTGCTCTAAGTCATCGAGCACGCGCTGCAGCGACGGCATGTCGAGCTCGGCCAGCTCGGATGCGGCGCCACCTCCCGCAGCCAGCGCGTCAGCCGTGGCGGGGCATGAGACATCGCCGCACGGCTCCGTCACGCTCGCGTGTGCTGTGGCGGGCCTTTCGAGGATGGCGGGCTCGTCGACGTCCTCGAACTTGTCGCTGTGCATCTCGGCGTCAGCGTCGATGACCACGTCGACGAGGTCCTCGAAACGCATCGGCTTCTCTGGCAGGTCCGGCGTCCGGAACCGGACACTCTCCCACACATTGACCAGCGCCTGCCGCTGCGCATCTGGCCACTCCTCCGGCAGGTCGGCGACCAGCCAGGCCAGTGCCATGATGTCGGCGGAATGGCCTATGCAGATCATCGACGCCCACGCCGAGACCCGCGCGGTCCGCGTGGTGCCGAACTCCTCCGCGTCAAGCAGCGTCTGGTAGATCGGCTGGTCACCGAGGCTGATCATGCCGTCGATGTCACCGGCCAGCAGCGCGGCCATTTCGGGGATCGGCAGTTGCGAGGCGACATTGGTAGACAACACGCCGTAGTGCAGGCAGTCGTGCAGGATCGACGCGGTCCGCTTCTCGTCCGAGCGGACCAATATGGTGCGCACCGCGCGAGCCAGCGCCGCAGTCGGAGCGTTCGGACGGATCTGGGTCCGCCGCCGCACCCACCGAACGTCGCTGCCGCTTAGCCGCGGCAACTCGCTGACCAGGTCGGACTGGGTGAGGCACCCAGCCGCGGCACGGCAAATCTTTGCACGGCGAAGCGTCTCTCTCTCCTGCTCAGTCAGAGCTGAACCGACGGTGTGCGAGGCCCCGTGCTGGCCGCTGTCGTCGGTGGCCGCCATGCTCCTGATGTCATCAGTGTCGCGGTCCGCGCCATGCTCGCTCCTGCTCACTACCCGCGTCCTCCCCGTGTGGACCTGCCGCCGTCCGAAAGTCTGCCGACTGGGTCAGCCCGCGCTGATGTGAGACTCACCGTACGACCCAAGTACGACAGAGCAGATGATGGAGCTTGTTGCCTAAATCCAAGAGTTGCAATACTCGGAGGGTCTGCCACAATCCGGCGCCTGGAGACCCGAAACGAAGGAAGGCACCCCATGCAAGCCTGATCTTAGGCCTCAGTGAAGCGAAGATCACCGATTTTGGGTTTAATACGACAGACTCGATCTCGAATGGCTGATCGACGCCAGTCTAGGCCGGTCTATCGTTCCGGCTCATGAGCGTTGCCGGTACTCGCGGGCTGAGCGATTGCGTCATGTCCGGGCTGTTGACGCGTGGAAGGGACGGCGGCCAGCCGCTGCCGTTCGCCCCGACAGAGCTGGACGTCGAACTGCTGCGGGTTGCAGACGCCGCGATGGCCGCCCGAATACCGTTGGCGGTAGTGGTGCCGGCAGTCGTCACTGCGGCGCCGGTAGTGCTAGCCGCGTCCGCGGTCGTCACGGCCGCGCTGCACCGCGGCAGGCTGAACCCTCATATCGGGGTCGCATCAGTGCGGCTGGCCGACCGAGACCTGTACGACGAGCTGGCGTTCGGGGAGCAACGCCTGGTTGACTTCGTACCCCGCGCAGCGATGACCGAGGCCGGGTATCCGCAGGTAATTGGCCGGCCGAAGCTGGACGCCGGCGGCCGGGTGTACCTGACCGGGCGGATCGCGCGGCTACTCCCGCTGCTTGAGCGGCTCGAAGGCGTCATCATTGCGGCCGGAGCAGCCACGGCTGACGAACTCACCGCAGTGCTACAGCAGATCGGGCGCCGGGTACCGGTCATCTACCTGACCGGCGACCCATACGACACCGCCTTGGACGCGGTTCGCGGTGCCGGAGGGGTGGTGTGGGCATGGGACGCCGCTTGCCTGCCGATGCTGACGGGGCCAGCCGCAGTGCCCCGCAGGGCCGACGCGGGGGCGATGCTCGCCAATGTGCAGCAGTTGCAGGCCACCGGCTCCGCTGTGGTCGACATTGTCGTGCCGCGATCTGATGGAGCGCTTGATTCGGCGGTCGACGAGCTCTGGAAGGCGGCGGGCCAGTTGGTAAGTTCCGCGGATGTTGAGCCCGTCGGGCTGCGATGGGCCTGGACGGCCTTCCATGCGGCTGCGTCAACCCCGGTCCGTCCGGACGTTTACGACCGGTTTGCCGGGACGAACCCGTATCGGGTGCGGCTCGGGGCCTTGGTCGAAACGGCCCGCGGCTATGCCGAGCACACGATCAGCAGCCGGGACGTATGGCTGAGGTTTGCAGACGCGCTCGCCGACGCACTCTGCGCAGCGACTGAGCAGCCGCGGACCGGCCAGCTCGTCGACTGGGTCACAGCCAGGGTCGAGGCAGGGGAGCGGGCGACGCTGCTGGTGCGCGGTGCGACCGCAGCCGCCGCGGTCACAACGGCCCTTGCGGAGTCGCAGCGGACCCCGCTCGGCTGGGAGCGGACGGTGGCGGTGCAGACAGTGATGGCCGCAGCGCGTGGCACCGTGGATCCGGGCGTGCCGGTGGCCGTCGTGGGGACGCTGCCGCGCGGCCAGTCCGGGCTGCTGGCGTTGCCGCCCGCACCGGCGGTGCTGCAGTTGACGTGCGGGCCGATGGAAGGGCGCCGCGCGGTGAGGCAAGCGGTTGCGGCCAGGGCACGGATGGTGCAACTGCGGATGGAGGCCTTCGCTGTGTCAGCTGCGGTGCTGGGCGTGACTGCGGGTTGCGGCCTAGTCGAGCCCGATCCGGCGGCCGCAGTCCGGATTGTCGACGGTGGCTTCCTACGGCCCGTGGCCGCCGACGAGTTGGCTGGCGCGGACGATGCGGCGTGGGACCCGTTCGCCGTGGACGTGACTGGGGTTCTACGCGCGGTCATCGCCGCCTCCGAGGACGACCCGGACACCCTGTCCGTCCGCGGGCAAACCAGCATCGACAATGATGTGCTGGCGATCGCGGTTCATCTGGAGGACTCCGACGGTCCTCGAGTGCTTTGGCTTCCGGCGAACGTGCTCGTGACCCGGCGCCGGGGCCCAACCCTGTCCCAGGTCGCAGCGAAAGCGTTGCAGAGCGGCGACGTGCTTCTGCTCGTCGACCGGGGCGCCCGCACCGACCTGCGAGTGGCGTTGGCCGAGAAGCTGTCCGAGCGGACGGAGTACGCGGCGCTGCGCATGCTGGTGGACTTCTGGCACGCTCGCGCTGCGGCGGCCCGCGACAGCGGCCTGACGCAGCAGCAGATCCTGGACCGGATGACCGGAACGACGGTCACTACCGCCAGTGCGGTCGGGCATTGGATGCGGGCCACTGTCGACGGCCCTGCCGACGGCGCTGACGTTGCCCGCTTCGCCCGCGCGGTCAACGACGACGCGCTGTTGGCGGAGGCCGAACGGGTCGCGTGGGCGCTGCGGACGCTGCACAGCGTGCACCGCAAGCTAGGAGCGTGGCTCGCCGGGCAGATGGAGACGGTCGCAGGCCGGGCAAGGGACAGCGTCGTTGATGCCGACCTTGGCGTGCGCATCGCCGACCTGCTCGATGCGATTGCCGAGCACCCAGTAATGGACGTCGACCCGGCCGAACATCTAGTCCCTGTCCATCTCATCGGCGTGCTTGCTTCCTCTTGATCCAGAGACATCCGGCCCATCCACCAGCGCTGGCCCACGACGCTCACCACCTCGGGAAGTTGGAAGCCCTCGATGCGATGCGCTCAAGCTACGAAGCACCGGGATGACAGCAACCGTCTCTGGGTCCAATTCGTCCCAGTACAGACCCACAGGGCGGCGGGACGGCCCGCAGGAGATGACGTCGTCCGGGGTGACAATGAGGTCGACACTGAAAGTCGTGGTCGGTCTCGGGCAGGTCGTACTCGACGACTTGGAGGGCGTGAACGATGGTCACGATGGTGGTGGAGACGGTGAGCAGGCCGGCTTCGGTGAGGAGGGCGACTTCGAGGTCGGAGTAGCCGGCGCCCTTGCCGATCCGCGCGCCGCGTCGATCGACGGCGACGCTGCCGCAGACGACCAGGTCGACGGGCTGCATCTGGTCGAGATCGATGGGCTGGCCGATCTGCATGGCGGTCTGGTGAGCGGCCGCCTCCTCCGGTGCGACGGTCAGGTGTCCGGGATCGAGGAGGCGGGCGTTCTTCCAGACGGGCAACTCGGCGAGCCGGTCTGCTGTGGCGTGGGCGCCGTCGAAGTCGGGGAATATTGCCCGTGGACGTCGGGCGGCACCACCTGGGCACGGGCCAGCGCGTCCCAGATCTGGTTGCGGACGGCGTCCTTGGCTCGGTCGATGTTCGTCGGGGTCATCGGCGTTCCCTTCGTCAGCTCGAGGCGAGCAGGGACAGGCGCCGGTCTCGGCCAGGAGAGAGCTGGACGGCGCGATCTCGTAGGCCCGGTCGAGGGAGTCGAGGTTGTCGCGCAGCCCGTGGACAGCGGCCAGGTCAACGGCCTCGGGATGACGGACGGTGTTGGCGAGGCGATCGTCGTCCTTGGTCGGGGTGAGCGTGGCTTCGTCGAGGTAGGCGTCGAGCTGGTCGCGGGAGACCTGGAGGATGCGGGCCAGCTTGGGGCGAAGCCACGGGAGCGGCTCGGTGTCGCCGGCTTCCCAGCGGGCGACGGTCGAGCGGTCGACGCCGAGGCGCTCGGCGAGCTGCTCCTGGCTGCAGCCGACGGACTTGCGGCGTTGCGCGAGCTGGATTCGCTTGCCCATTCCACCTCCCTACCGATGTTGTCCCAGGCCAGGGCCATAGGTGCAACGACAGTGCGGCAGCGGTGCGGCAGGCATGCCCTGGTTGTCCGGTTTGGTTCCCGGTTGGGTTCACGGTACGGCCGTTGATCGGTGAATGCCACGAATCCCCTGGTGCGGGCGACCGCCCCCCCCTGCCGCCCGCGCCAGGCCTGGCAGGCACCTCCGATCAGATGTCCGGTCAGCCAGCCGGGCGGGCGGTGCCGCCGTCCAGGGCCGTCGCACGCCCGGCCTCCACCAGCGCACTCCGGGTGCCGCGAGTAGGGAGTTGTGATGACGGCGCCGATCTGGCCGCGATCTGCGACGAGGACGCGGAGCTCGTTCGGGCCCTGCAGATGGAGCTGCACGTGCCGGGATACACCGATGTCGAGCAGATGCTGGCCCGGGAGGAACTCGATTTCGTCGTCGTGGCCGTTCCCCACCACGCCGGGCGCGGCATCGTCGAGGCCGCCGCACGCAGTCACGTGCACGTGCTGAAGGAGAAGCCGTTCGCGACATCGCTGGCAGAGGCAAGGGAGCTGGCGTCGATCTGTGACGCCGCGGGCATCCAGCTCATGGTGACGCTCCAGCGGCGTTTCAACCCGATCTACAGCACGTTCTTGCAGCTCGCGGACCAGATTGGGACGCCGTTCGTGGTGGAGGCCGAGTACACGCTGCACATCCCCGATCCGTCGGAGGGCTGGCGTGGAGATGTCCGGACGGCGGGAGGTGGCTGTGTTATCGACATGGGCTACCACCTCATCGACATGATCCTGTGGTACTTCGGCCTCCCGGACCGGGTGCTCGCCGACCTGTCGACCATGGCCCGGCCCGACCGGCGTTACGACGCGGAGGATACCGCGCTCATCCAGTTCGGCTACGACAGCGGCCTGTACGGCTCCCTGCTGCTGTCGCGGTTCATCGGGCCGAAGGCGGAGCGCCTCCGCGTCGTCGGAAGCCAGGGGATCGTCGATCTCGAACGCGGACGCCTGCGCCGGTTGAACAACGCCGGCGACGTGGTCGAGTCACTGACCCGCGAGCAGGGCTGGCCGTCGGCCTCCGCCAGCCAGATCGATCACTTCTGCCGCGTCATCACCGGCCTGCGCCCCAACACCGGAACCCCCGAGGACCATCTCGCGCACGCCGCCTTCATCACCGCCTGCTACGCCTCCGCCCGCAGCCACGCGCCCGTCAACCCGAAGGAAGACCTGTGAACACTCCCGTGACCTCCTCGACCCTGGCCGTGCTCGGCGGCCCCCCAGACCGTCACCCACGCCGGACCGCACTTCCCGTGGCCTCCCCTCCGTAAGGCCACCACGGCGGCGGTCCTCGACCAGCTCCAGGCAGGGATCTCCGTGTACGACCGGTCCGGGGTGATCGCCGAGCTGGAGAGCGCGCTGGAGACTTACCACGGTCGCGCGCACGCCGTCCTGACCAGCTCCGGCACGGCCGCACTGCACGCGATGTACGCAGCCTGCCTGAAGCCGGGCGACGAGGTGATCGCCCCTGCCTACACCTTCTTCGCCACCGTCACGCCGCTGCTGCACCTGGGCGTCCGACCGGTCCTGGCGGACTGCGACGAGAACGGCAACCTCGACCCCGCCGACGTTCGGGCCAGGATCACGCCGAGGACCAAGGCGATCGTCGTCACCCACCTGTGGGGAATCCCCGCTGATATGTCGGCGCTCGGCGAGCAGGCCGAGCAGAACGGGCTGCTGCTGTTGGAGGACGGCTCCCATGCCCACGGTGCGCGCGTCGCCGGACGCCTGGCCGGCACGTTCGGGGTCGCGGCGGCCTTCAGCATGAACGGGCCCAAACCCCTGTCGGCGGGCGAGGGAGGCTTCGTCCTCACCGACGACGAGACGTACTACCGGGTGCTGCTGTTCAGCCAGTACAACAAGCGCTGCCTCAACGAGATCGCCCCCGACTTCCCGCTACGCGCCTATGCCAGGACCGGCGCAGGCCTGAAGTTCCGCATCCATCCCCTGGTCGCCGCGATCGCGCTGGAGCAGCTCGGGCACCTCGACGACTACCTCCAGGGCAGGGCTGCGGTCGCAGGCCGGATGCGCGAGCAACTCGGTCGCTTGCCCGGGCTGATCGCCCCCGTCCTGCCGGCCGGGACGACGGCCTCCTGGTACGGGCTCCCGCTCACCCACCAGCCCGAGAAGCTGGGCGGCCTGCCCATAGAGCGCTTCCATCGCGCGCTGCTGGCCGAGGGGTGCCGGGAGGTGACGGACCACCACGGGGAGTTGCTACGGTGCCCGGCGTGACGAACCGCGTGATGACCGGCACTCTGCTGGAGGATCTCGCCAGCGCTGCCCAACGCGACGGCATCGCCCAGCTCGTCGTCGGAGCCGTCGTCGTCCACGACGACCGGGTCCTGCTCCTGCGACGCCCGGCCGACGACTTCATGGGCGGGATCTACGAACTGCCCAGCGGCAAGGTCGACCCCGGCGAGAGCCTCGACGCCGCCCTGGCCCGCGAGGTGACCGAGGAGACCGGCCTGACCGTGGAACATCTCGACACCTACCTCGGGGCCTTCGACTACACCTTCGGCAGCGGCCGCCCCAGCCGGCAGTTCACCTTCGCCGTCACCGTCGCCGCCCCCAAGCCGGTCATTCTCACCGAGCACAACGACCACCGATGGCATCCCCTTGACGAGGAACCTCCCGTCACCGACGCCGTCCAGCAGATCCTCGCGAACTACCAGCGAGGTTGAGACCGAGCATCGGCATCGACACCGAACGTGGGACCGCCGCATGAACATCGCCATCGACCCCCAGGTGAACTCGCGGCTGCGCGTCTTCCTTACCCGGCATGTCGCGCGTCACCCTCGCACCGACGCCGCGTACATCCGGCGCGCCGCGCGAGCGGTGGTCGAGGACGGACACGAGGTGCGCATGCCGGAGGGCGCCGTCGAGGCCATGCTCGCCTTCGAGGACCGCTTCGGGGGCCTGTCGTACGCCGTGCCTGGCTGGCCCAACGAGATGGAGTACGGCCTGGATGGTGACGTCTCGCTTTACGAGACGCCGCTGGGCTGGGCGTTCTACGGGGTTCTCGACGGCAGCCAGACGGCCCCGCTGGACGTGCTGCTGGACGGGCGTGTGACCGCCTGCCTCGGCACCTGGTCTCAGCGCGTCCTGGACGACTCCGCCGAGCAGCGACTGAACAAGCACGCGCTGCTCCTGGAGGTCGCCTCGATGCCCAGGGCCGTGTTCAGTCAGGTCGTCCCCACCGGCGAGCCAGCCGTCGGTGCCGGGCTCGGCCTGCCCGCCGTCGTGGAGGCGAGCGGCGGGGGCGACCGGTGGTGGCGCGACAACCGCCGCGCGGTCTGGTGCCACCTCGACGCGTGGCCAGCCGACGGAACCGACCACTGGACGGTCACCTGCTTCGCAACCACGCAGCGCGAAGCGGACCACCTTGCCGAGGACCTGCGGCGGACGGGCGGTACCGGATGACCCGCCAGGACTGGCAGGAGTTGGCTGGGCAGTGGTTCCCGGCGATAACCAATGCGGGGTTGCGGCAGGTCACATGGTCGGCGATCGAGCCGCACCGGGACTTCACCGTGTCGCAGTTGAAGGCGACGTGACCCAGGCGACGATCCATCATCGGCCGGTCCGCGAGCAGGGGCCGGACACCGTCGGTGCTTCCTCTCCGTCCTCACTGGCGTCGGCGACATAAACGAAGTTGTGGCGTGCGTGGGCAGCGGTCGCCTTGATGCCCGCGAAGTTGATGCCTGCACCGGCGACGCCGCCGACGAGCGGGACCATCTTGGACATGTTGACGACGCCGGTGGTCCCTGCCTTGGTGATCAGCCGGAACCCCACCTGACGGTTGATCCCCTGGAGTATCTTTCCCGGGACCTGCTTCAAGGCTGCCTTCGCGGCCTTGGTCCCCAACTGAACTCCGGCTTCGGCAAGAAGAGACGTGCCGCCAGCGCCGATCAGGCTGACGAGGACGACGCTGCGAACCTCCTCCGTGGCAATGTCATACCCGTTGAGGTATGCGATCCCGCCGACCATGCGGGTGCTGAGCACGTAGAACGCGGACAGGTCCGCCGGCACGGTCACCGGAAGGGTGATGAGCCCACCTAGACCGGCCAGGAACCCGCTCGCGGTCACCATCCGCATGTGGGTGGCGACGAGTCGGTCGACCGCCTGCTCGCGCGTACGTGCCGTGGCCAGGATCTCGTCCGCGACGTCCTGGGCGCCTTTCCACGGCCCCGCGCCGTCCAGTCCTGCGTTGACGACGAACTGGATCAGCTGGTCTGCCTTCTTCTGCCAGCCAGCAGGAACTACGCCGGAGCTGGTCTCCTCGTCGACCACGACAACCTCCTCGTCGGATGAGATCGACATCGGCAACGATTCGCATCGGCTGTAGGGAGACGGCAGGTGGGGGATAGCAACCTCGGCGCAGAGCCGCGACCCCCTCGCGTCCTGGGTTGCCTGCCACCGAACGTAGTCAGGACCTCTGCCAAGACAGGGGTGTGATCCCACAGGTGATCCCACAGGGAACAATACGAATCAGCCCCTACCGCGTTTCCGCTGGTCAGTGGCTGGTTACAAGTGTGTCCGAGGGGGGACTTGAATCACCTGTCGGAGCCCGTTGACCTGCAGAAACGCCAGCATGTCACGGTTCCTGGGATCAGGACGTGCTCCTGACTGCTCTGCTGAGCTACCGGTGACTGTCGCTGGGATCCCACGAGATCACAGCCGGGACCGGTGGGTTCGTTACGATGGGTGACCGGCTATGTTGATCAGGGTCTCGCTGTGTGAAACGAGGCCGGGTAGGCTCGCGCTCATGACGGCGGAACCGGTGGACGGCGGCTTGGGTGCCGTGCCGTTTTCTGACGCTACGCCCGCGCAGGTGAGGGCAGCCCTGGCTCCCGAGGATGTCCCGCTCTTTGACGCGGCATGGCAGGCGTGCATGGCTGAGGCCACCCGGGATCTGGACTTGGCTGCTGTCTTCGAGACGCTCACGGTGTGGCGGCGAACCGCACGGACCACCACAGCCCTGGACGTTGACGGCTACCGGAGGATGCTTGCCCGGGCCGAGCGGACCCTGGCCACCGGGCAGCTTCCTGCGGGCACGGTCCCTGTCGCTGATGTGCAGGCGCGGATCACTGCTCGTCTCACCCGCCCGTCACCTGGCGTCGCCAGGGGCACAGCCGACGACGAGGTGGCAGCCACAGGGTGAGCCAGAGACGTCGCAGGGTGTGGTCGAGTCGTACCATGCCACGGGTGGGGCCGTGCAGGTCCGCCAAGTGTATGGGCAGAACATATCGCCAACCTCCTTCCCTGCGGTCACGCCGCGCCACGGCTTGTCAGCCCACGATGTCGGCTGTTCGGTAATCATCCCGGCGGCGACGGGACTTCTCGCGAATCTCGGTGGTCGTGGCTCGATCTTGACCAGGACTACGTGATCACGACCCGGTTGGTGCTGAATGGCGTCGGCGTGTTGCGGCGGGCGGAGGTTGGGGCTGGTCGATGTCGAGGCTCAGGCGCCGGGGTTAGGCGATCTTGAGTTGTTCGTCGCCGAAGTCAACGATGAGTTTGAGGGTGCCGCCGAGCGCGGTGACGTAGCGGGCCAGGACGTCTTGGGTGGACAGGTCGCCGTTCTCGATCTGGGAGACCCGGGCGATGCTGACGCCCGTCCTTTCGGCGACCTGTGCCTGGGTGAGACCTCGCCGCTGGCGCAGTTCGGCCAGGCGCCAGCCACGGGCCTGGTCGAGCATCTGGCCGACGGCGGCGTCGAAGGCTTCGGGGCCTCCGGCGGTCTCGACCGCCCGTTCCAGGTGGTCGGTGTCACGCCAGCGTCGCGGTGGGGTCATGGTCGGGCCTCCCTCTTGCGTTCGTCGAGATAGTCCTCGTAGAGGCGTTCGGCCTCGGGGATCGCGGTGCGGTACCAACTGTCTCGTACCGCGTTTGGTGTAGACCATCGAGCCTTGGAGGCTGACGAGGAGCGGTCGGACAGCGGATGGAGACCATCGCGGAAGTGGAGGTCGTCGCCGATACTTCCGTCGCGCTGTCCTGGTACGGAGTCGAGGAGGTCGACCTCGACGCGCTCCCCTCCGGCCTGCTCGCAGACCTGCGCGATGCGCGCAGCGTGCACCTCACCCATCCGGCGTACGGGCGTTTAGCCGAGCGGGGCCGTGTCAGCGCTTACCGAGTCTGCTCTCGACCGCGACGCCCACCAGTTCCCGGGCGAGGCGGCTCTCCGGGGACGTGCTTCATGAGCAGGTGTCACACCGTCCCGTCTTCGGCAGGGCGGTGAAGCAGCTGGGGCAGATCGCGGCCGGGGGAGTCACCGCCCGGGCTGCGCGCCGTCTCGCAGCGACTACCGCTGGAGGCAGGGCTGGCCGTCCGCCGTCCGTAGGCAGCTGAGCGCCGAAGAATCGGTGGCATTCCAGCCGGGCTTCCGCGGCGTGCGCGTCGAGGTCCTCCGGAACCGGCAGACCAGCCACGTGCAGAACGTAGGCGTACCCGTCTCCCACGCTCTGGTCCTGGTGTACGCACAGTGCCGTCAATGGCGGCTCTCCGCGATGGTGGCAGTCCTGCACGACGTCGGCGAGCACCTTGCCGATCCAGTTACGCAGCTGGCTGCGTGTGCGGACGCCGGACATTTGCTGCACCTGCTCGGCCAGTTCTCCGTATGTGATGTAGGCGTGGTAGCGCCGAGCGACGTCAATCAGGGTCTCTCGGGCGGCTGACGCCCACAGCCGCCGGGCGTCGCCGAAGGCGACGCCCGCGCCGTCCGTCACCCGCCAGGTTCCAACGCCCATCGACCTGCCTCCGGTAGAGGCATCGACCGGCCTCGTGTCTGGTGTACCGGCCGCCTGCGGTATCGGCGTCTCCGAGACACCGTCGACGAGCTCGTTCACGATCTTCCCGGCGGGCCCGGCGAAGCGGCGCAGGACGCCCTCGTCGGCAAGTCGACGACACAGCTGGTTCACCGACTGCCGGGGGTGAATCTCGGCACAACGGGCCAGCTCGTCGTCGTCCAACGGCAGCACGCTGCGACGCAATATGCTGATCAACTGCTCACGGTGACGTGGCATGATCAGATCATCCACGATCGGGCCCGCTCGAGGGCAAGTTCACCAGGATCAAGTCCTGCCGCGGGCGGGCAGTGGAGTCCCTCAAAGTGGTGTCCCAGATGGCTGCTGACCTGGACGAGCAAGTCGCCACGTTCCGGACCCGGCCGTTGGACGCCGGCCCGTGCACGTTCGTGCCGCGGACGTGTTGCCGATCGGACAGACTCCTCCAGCCATAACCATGAGCTCCCGAGTCGCCGTGCGAGATCAGTCCGGGTGTCTGATCATGCGGGACGGCGGCTTCCGCTCAGCATGGACGGCGCCCGGACGAACAAACCCGATAGCGTCGTGGATCACCACCAGGGGCCTCGTCGAGGATCTCCGACCCTCTCGACGCTCAGCGATCGCCCGCCTACCGCGGGGGACTCCGATCTCTGGTTGGCTCGGGTGTCCTGCCTGACGGGGGGTGGCCGGTGGCTGGGGTAGGGACATGATATTATCGTAGCCGTCGCGGCGGGCAGCCGCGCCAAGTCCGGGTGGCGGAATAGGCAGACGCGCTAGCTTGAGGTGCTAGTGCCCGCAAGGGCATGGGGGTTCAAGTCCCCCCTCGGACACACTTGGAACCAGCCCCTGACCAGCGGAAACGCGGTAGGGGCTGGTTCGTTTTGTTCCCCGTGGGATCACGTCCCTGTCGTGGCGGAGGTCCTGACTACGTTCGGTGGCAGGCAACCCGGGACGCGAGGGGGTCGCGGGTCTGCCGCCAGCAGGCGGGAGTGTCGTGATGGCGCAGTGGGTGAACCGGGCTCGCACCGATGGTGGGCAGAGCATTCAGATCAAGTGGCGGATGGCGGGGCGCTCAGTGCCGACGGGGAGGTCGACGAGCCGCTCGAGAGGGAAGGCTGCGAGATCCGGACAGCGTCGTACAAGACGGCGCCAGACATCTTGCGCGTCCCGGTCCTGAAGCAGCACGATCCGCAGTTCGGGCCTTGCGGCCGGTCCACAGGGTTCGCCGCTCACCACAACGGACGCCGGTAGCGAACCTCACGCAGGGGGAACCCGCGCAGGTCCTCCGCGCGCTCAGCGCCATCGACGGCCCACTCGGCGGCCTCGTAGAAGCCTCGGGCGCGGGCGTTCCCGTCCAGAACCCACAAGGTTGCTTCCCTGAAGCGCGCCTCGCGAAGGGTGCTCACGGCGGACGTCAACAGCGCACGTCCCGCGCCCGTGCCCCACGCGCTCGCGAGGACGTAGATCGCGTTCACCTCTCCCACGTCTTCGCCGGCGTCTTCGTCACGAGCGGGACCGACGTGGGCGAAACCCACGATGCCGTCGCTGTTCTCGGCAACGAAGACACCGGTGCGCGGCCAGTCCGTCTCGGCGATGAGGCGTTCCCAGACCTCACGTCGGCGTTCCACGCGCTGGTCGTCGAGGTAGTTCTGGGGCATCAACCCGCGGTAGGCGTCCTGCCACGTCCGGACGTGGACGACTGCGATGGAGGCATCGTCTCCTGGTTCCGCGCCCCTGACCGTCATGCTGCCATCGTGCCCTGACGCACCCCGTGCCGCAGGCCGTGACCTGGCTGAAGCGAAATGCTGTCCGGGTCTGTCCCTCGTGCGAGCTACCCGCAGGTGTCCACCGAGGGGTGACGACCCCGGACCTCGGAATCCCTAGCGTCGTCGTGTGCCGCGGCGCTCCGGTCGCGGGCCATCTCGAAGGGGCCGAAATGCGACTGTTGATCCAGTTCCTGGCCGTTGCGGCTGTCGCCGCCGCCGGCAGCGCGGGTATCGCGGCGGTGCAGGGCGACCCATGGCAGACGCTGGGTCTCGGCGTCGCGACGGCGGTGATCGCGATGCTCGCGTATGTGGGGGTGGTGCGGGTGACCGAGCGCCGGACGCCGGTCGAGGTGGGTCTTCGCGGCGCCGTCCCGTCGCTGGTCCGGGGCCTCCTGATCGGCACGGCACTGTTCAGCACCGTCATCGGGGCGATCGCGGCGCTCGGCGGTTACCGGGTGAACGGCACCGGCTCGGCGACGGGGGCGGCGGCGTTGTTCGGCTTCATGACAGCCGCCGCCGTCACGGAGGAACTGCTCTTCCGTGGCGTCCTGTTCCGGATCGTCGATGGACGCATCGGTACCTGGGGCGCGCTGGCGCTGAGCGCCGTCCTGTTCGGCCTGTCCCACCTGACGAACCCGCACGCGAGCCTGTGGGCGGCGACGGCCATCGCGATCGAAGCCGGGGTGATGCTCGCCGCC
Organism: Actinomycetota bacterium; assembly: GCA_030837445.1. Lineage (GTDB taxonomy): Bacteria > Actinomycetota > Actinomycetes > S36-B12 > UBA10799 > JACJWR01. The sequence continues at coordinate 382 of JAUPKM010000075.1, read as the reverse complement.
GCCTACACCGCGACCCGCACGCTCTGGGTACCGATTGGGCTGCACCTCGGCTGGAACTTCGCCGAATCCGGCATCTTCGGCACCGAGGTCTCGGGAAGGCGCCACTGGGCGGGCCTGCTGGACGGCGCGACGTCGGGCTCCTCGCTGGTGAGCGGCGGGCAGTTCGGGCCGGAGGCGAGCCTGCCGGCAGTGGTGGCCGGCACGCTGCTGACGATCGGCTTCCTGGTGCTTGCCCACCGCCGCGGTCATCTGGTGTCCCGTCGTCGTCGGCACCCCGCTCCGGGCGAGCCCGTCGCTACGCTCACCCCGTGACGGACGTGAGCGGAGCGTTCCCCGGCTGGTGGCGACGCCAGGACGTGATGGTCCGGGACCTCCCGCTCGC
>JAUPKM010000513.1 GCA_030837445.1 Actinomycetota bacterium | reverse complement strand
CTGGCCCTGAGTGATGCGGCAACCCAGAGCGGGTCGATGAGGCCGAGGTAGTCGTCCGGCAGCAACGGTGTCGTCAGCCGCTGGGCGGCACGCAGGATCACGTTCATGAACCTACGGTACCGTAACTTACGGAAGCGTAGGTTTGCGGGTTGTAAGATCGCAGCGGCCCGCGAAGCGAGCAACTCGGGCCGCGCGGGGTTGCCGTGACGAGGTGGCGCCGATCCGCCGTGACGCCGAGACTTCGGAATGGGCCGATCGGGTTGACAGCGTCGAGTCTCCCTGCGGCGGACGTCGGGAGGTCGATACTCGGGTGGTGACCGGATCTGCGCGCGACGCCCGCAATAGGGCCCGGCTGGCCCCGCCCCCGGTGCTGCTGGGGGCGCTGGCGCTCGTGAGTGCAGGCGCGTGGATAGTGCCGACGGTGGGAGCGCCAGCGGTGGCTCACGCCGTCGCGACGAAAGCGGCTGCCTCCGCCAGCAGCGCCGGCCATTTGGGCGCCTTGTCGATGGCCGCGTCTTCGACCCCGCCAGGTCCTGTTCGGCCGGCAACGTTCGTGCCGTTGGAGATGCGCGGTTTCCCAGGTCCGACCGCAGGGTCCTGCGCCGACAATCGTCGAGTGATCCAGGTGCCGTCCACCGCGGCGCCGACGATTTCAGCGGCACTCGCGCGTGCCACCCCCGGGACCGTGGTCCGGATCGCAGCCGGACGCTATCGCGAGAATCCCCGCAGTTGGTTCGCCCTTGAGATGGGCACGGCCAATGTCTGCCTCCTCTCGGTCGGCGGGCCCGCCGTTGTGACCGCAGGCCCGGGCCAGAACTACGGTCTCTTGCTGACCGCAAGTGACACGGTTATCAGGGGTGTGACCTTCAACGGGTTCCGGGCGGGGATTTCACTGGGAGCGGCCGCCGGCGGGACGCAGCGGCGGGTGTCGATCGAAGATGTGGTCGTTCGGGGTAGGACGCAGGGGTGGAGCGAGGGGATTGTGGCCTATCCCGACCACCGACAGCTGCCTGGGCGGCCGCCAGTAGTCGACGGGCTGCTGCTCCGGCGGGTGCAGGTGCTTGGCACTGTGCTGGGGATCTCCTGCAATGCCGGACCTTGCGCCCACTGGTGGCTGGAAGGGGTGCGAGTTGTCGGCCGAGGCGGTTCCGAGGACTCCGGTGCCGATGCGTTCGCAATCGAGGAAGGCCGCCAGATCGTGGTCGTCGGGTCGACAGTTGCCCGCGTTTCCGCCGACGGCATCGATACGAAGGCGTCGGATGTAGTGGTGCTGCGCTCTACTGTTCGCGACGTTGGGCGGAACGCGATCAAGCTGTGGCGAGGAGGGGACGTGATCGATTCCGTAGTCGATGGCAGCGGTGCTGATGCCGCATTGGTCGGCGACGCCGCCGGTAGGTATCGCTATCTTCGGCTGAGCCTGACCCGGCATGCGCCCGGCGGAAACGGCTACGTCGGAACCTGGGGGTACGACGCGCAGGAGCCGATTCGGCGGGAGATCGTCGGCTCCCGATTCGCCGGCAACTCCAGCGGTGGCCTCTATGTGCCGGCGGTCCCGGGCACATCGGTCTCGTTCCGGAACAATCTGTTCGCCGACCGGGGGACGAAGCTGCTGGACTTCGGCGGTCGCCAGCTCTTCATGGCCACGCCCGAGGGTGTGGGCCGATTGCAGGCCGCGGGATTCGGCGCGGGCAATCGACTGCAGTGACTGACGTTCGCGCAGTCCGGAGACCAGTGATGACGATGAGCTACGGTCTCTGGCCGGCGATCCTGCGGCCTACTTCGGGGTAGGCATCGGGTACTTGGGCGGATCGTAGGCGGGAGGCCACTCTTTGGGCGGGCTCAGGGTCGGCGGTGCCACAACGGCCGGGGGATCGTTCGCAGGTGGGTTGTACTTCGGCGGATCCTTGATCGGGATCTGGGGTGCGTCGGTCGGAGGGGTCCATGGGCTGGTGGCGTCGGGCGTATCGCTGACGACAGGAGCGGAGTCGGGCTGCCCGATCTCGGCGGCCGCCGGTGGGATCCATGTCGGCGCCATCGTTGGGTCCCCGGTGGGCCTCTGTTCGCCCACCACGGTGGTCAGCGGCGTCATTCTCGTGTTCGCGTCCGAACCGGCGGGCTTGGACGCGGTTGCCCGCGGGCTGGCGGTCAGCGGGGACCCTGCCCGGGTCGCGCCCGCCAACGGAGCGTTCGGTCCGGTATCGGCGTTCGACGCCGGACCTGGCATGCGATCGGCGTTGCCAAGTCCGGCGGTTCCAAGCGCGAACAGTGCCACTAGGCCCGCGGCGCAGCCAGCGACGAGCATCGCCAGATGCCGTCCCGGGTTCCCCGCGCGTGCCGGCCAGCCGTTACGGTCGAACGGCGGTCGGTCGGCTCCGAGAATGTCAGCCGCACCTTCTGATTGCGCCGATACCAGCCGTTCCCGGAGCGATGTCGGCGCGGCCATCATCGGCAGGGCGCTGGCCATGGCGATCTCCAGCACCGCAGACTTCTTCACGCGATCGCATTCCGGGCATTGCTCGATGTGGCGCGCGATCCGTTTCCGGGTAAGCGCGTCAAATCCGGGCGCGGCCTGCACGATCGCGGCCAACTCGGCACAGTCACGTCCTCGGCTGCGGAACAGCACCAGGGCGCCGATGCACCGCTGCAGCTGGGCCTTGGCGCGGGAGACTCGCGCGGAGGCATTGCTGACGTTGACGCCGAGCGCCTCCCCGATCTGGCGGGAATCGAAAGCGTGACGCATGGCCAACTCGATGACCTCACGGTCGTTGTCGTTCAGGCCCGGAAGTGCTGCCGTCACCAGTGATACCGCTGCGGCAGCCTGCATCGGCGCATCCAGATCCACCTGCGGGCCGGCCATGTCGTCGAAGTCCTCGATGTGGGTCGATCGGGCCGAATGCCGGTGGTAGCGCAGGCACTCGTTCCGGCAGATCGCATACAACCAGGAGCGCAACCGCTCCCTGTCACGCAGTTGGCCGATCCGCGAATGCGCCAACAGGAAGGTGTCGGCGACGGCGTCGGCCGCCGCATCGGGGTTGTGCACCAACGTGACCGCGTACCTGTAGAGCCGGTCGCTGAAGCGGTCATAGACCGCGGCGAGGGCGTCGGGGCTGCCGCCCGCCAGTGCCGCAGCGAGCTCGGCGTCACAGCTATCGGCGGGAGCCTCCATG
>JAUPKM010000512.1 GCA_030837445.1 Actinomycetota bacterium | reverse complement strand
GAGGACGTGGATCCGGATCCCTATCAACCGGACCAGCCCGACCGTCAACTGACCGTGACGTACTAGGTATCTGAGGAGTCACGATGGAACTCACGACAGTCTGGATCATCCTGATCGCCGTCCTCTGGATCGGCTACTTCGTGCTCGAAGGTTTCGACTTCGGCGTCGGAATGCTGCTGCCGGTCCTGGGCAAGAATGAGGCCGAGCGGCGCACGATCGTCACCACCCTCGGTCCGGTCTGGGACGGTAACGAAGTCTGGTTGCTGGTCGCCGGCGGCGCTACCTTCGCGGCGTTCCCGGAGTGGTACGCGGTGATGTTCTCCGGGTTCTACATTCCGCTGTTCATCATCCTGATCGCCCTGATCATTCGCGGCGTCGCGTTCGAGTACCGCAGCAAGCGGTCCTCGCTGACGTGGCGACGCAACTGGGACATTGCGATCTTCATCGGATCGCTGGTGCCGGCGTTGCTGTGGGGGGTCGCGTTCGCGAACCTCGTCCGTGGGGTGCAGCTCACTCCGACCGGGGCTGGGGACGTTGCCCCGTTCGTCACCTACACCGGCGGCTTCTGGGCGCTACTGAACCCCTACGCCCTAGTTGGCGGGCTCACCACCTTGACCCTGTTCCTCACCCACGGGGCGGTGTTCCTGACGCTGAAGACGGACGGGGAGATCCGCACCCGGGCGAATGCGATGGCGACCAAGGCCGGCCTGGTGGCGACCGTGCTTGCCGTGGTGTTCCTGCTGTGGACGCAGCTCGCCTACTCCACCAAGGCGTGGACCTGGGCGTTGGTGGCGGTGGCGGCCGTCTGTTGGCTGGCCGGTCTGGCGATGAACTATAAGAAGCGGGAGGGCTGGTCGTTCATCTTCTCGGCCATCACGTTGGCGGGCGCCGTTGCATTCCTGTTCTGCGTGCTGTACCCGAATGTGATGCCGTCCACGGTCGGTTCGCAGTTCTCGCTGACGGTTACGAATGCGTCCTCCACGCCGTACACCCTGACGATCATGACCTGGGTGGCAGTCATCTTCACCCCGATCGTCCTGCTCTACCAGGGCTGGACGTACTGGGTGTTCCGCAAGCGAGTGTCGCCGTCGCAGATTCCGGACCCGTCCGAGGGTTCATTGGACCTGCCGCACGAGGTGTCGAAGGTATCCTGAGCGACTCTGCTTGCCTTGTAGCGTGGCTCCGTGCGACCACTTGACCCTCGACTGCTGCGCTACGCGGAGGCGACCCGCGGGTTCCTGATCGCCTGCGTGGTGATCGGTTCGGCGGTGGCCGGGTTGGTCGTGATCCAGGCGTTCGCGCTGGCCGACATCATCACCGGTGCCTTCCAGGAAGGCCTGGGCCTGGCCCAACTGCAGCCGGTGTTGGTACTGCTGGCCGCGGTGATTGTGGCTCGGGCTGGGCTGCTGTACCTAGCGGAGGTCGTCGCCCACCGGGCCGGTGCGAAGGCCAAGAACCAGTTGCGGCAGGGCCTGTTGGCGCATACCTTGGATCTCGGTCCCGGGTGGTTGGCCGGTCGGGGGTCGGGCGAGCTCGCCACGTTGGCGACCCGCGGAATCGACGGGCTTGATGCGTATTTCGCGCGCTATCTGCCGATGTTGGTGCTGGCCGTGACGGTGCCGATCATCGGCGGCGTCGCGATCCTCAGCCAGGACCTGCTCAGTGCGCTGATCGTCGCGCTGACGTTGCCGCTGATCCCGGTGTTCATGATCCTGGTCGGGCGGTTCACCCAGAGTCGGGTGGATCGGCAATGGCGGACGTTGGGCGTGTTGAGCGGGCACTTCCTCGATGTCGTGGCAGGGCTGCCGACGCTGGCCATCTTCGGCCGGGCCAAGGCGCAGGCGGCGAGCATCCGCCGGATCGGCGACCAGTATCGCCTGGCCACGATGAAGGTGTTGCGGGTCTCGTTCCTGTCCTCGCTGGTGTTGGAATTGCTGGCGACCCTGTCGGTGGCGATGATCGCTGTCGGGATCGGGCTGCGACTGGTGGGGGGCGGTGGCTTCACCCTCCGCGCCGGACTTGTGGTGCTGATCCTCGCGCCGGAGGTCTACCTGCCGCTGCGGATGGTCGGGGCGAATTTCCATGCCGCGGCCGAGGGTCTGGGAGCCGCCGAGCGGGTGCTCGACATCCTCGAGACGCCGGCGCCCGCGCGCGGCAGTCGGACTGACGTGCCCGACCCGGCACGGTCGCCGTTGGTCGTCGAGGACCTGTCGGTGGTGTATCCGGATCGGCCGGTACCGGCGCTGGCGGGGGTGTCGTTGGAGATCCGCCCCGGCGTGATCACGGCGATTACCGGGCCTTCGGGCTGTGGCAAAAGCACCCTGCTCGGGGTGCTGATGGGCTTCGTTGCACCGACGGCTGGTGGAATCCTCATCGCGGGTGAGGACTTGGCGGAGTTCGACCTTGATGCGTGGCGGGGTGTCGTCGGTTACGTACCACAGGTGCCGAAGTTATTGACCCGAAGTCTGCGAGAGAACGTGGCCCTCGGCCGACCGGACGCCACCGACGAGCAGATCCTGGCGGCGCTGGCGGCGGCGGGTGCCGATGGGCTGGCGGCGTCGCTGCCGGCGGGGTTGGACAATGTCGTGGGGGAGGCCGGCCGGGGACTGTCCGCCGGTCAGACCCGCCGGGTGGCGCTGGCTCGGGCGCTGCTTCGGGACTGCCCGCTGCTACTGCTCGACGAGCCGACCGCTGCGCTGGATGCGGCCACCGAGGCCGCCGCGCTGGCGAATCTGGTAGCTGACCCGAAGCCCCGCACGGTTGTGGTGGTCGCCCATCGACCGGCGCTGCTCGAGATCGCGGATGTCGTGATCGTGCTGCCGGAGCCAGCCTCGGAGTCCGCGCCGGAGGCGGCCTCGGAGTCCGGCGTGGACCAGGCGCCGGGGCCAGCCGTGGAGGCGGCGCCGGAGCCAGCCTCGGAGCCAGGCCCCGGCGGCGGAAGCTCGGCGGTGCGGGCATGACCGCGGGTCCGATCGTCGTGGACGCCGCGCCGGTGGCTGGCGGCAGCCCTATCCGGCGGCTGCTGCGGCTGGCCCGACCGGTGAGCGGCAGGCTTTTGCTGGCGTGCGTGCTCGGCGCGATGGCCATCGGGTCGAGCGTCGGGCTGCTGGCGGTCAGTGCCTGGCTGATTTCGCGGGCCTCCCAGCAACCGCCGATCCTGACGCTGGAGGTGGCAATTGTCGCCGTCCGTGCGTTCGGTCTCGGCCGCGCCGTCTTCCGCTACAGCGAGCGGATCGTCAGCCACGACGCTGCGTTCCGGACGTTGACCGATCTGCGGGTCGCGATCTACGCGCGGTTGGCAGCCAACGGGCCGGTCGCACTGCGGCCCTACCGTCGCGGCGATCTACTGAGCCGCAGCGTCAACGATGTCGACGCCGTCCAAGACCTGGCGCTGCGGGTCATCGTGCCGAGCGTCGCCGGCTTCCTGGTCGGGTCGGCCTCGGTGGCACTGGCCGTCTGGCTGCTACCGGCCGCCGGGGCGATTCTGGCGTTGGCGCTGCTGGTCGGCGGGCTGGTGGTGCCGTGGCTCGTGACCCGGTTCGGCGCGGCATCGTCGCGCCGGGTGGCACCGGCGAAGGGACTGCTGGCGGCGGAGGTCGTCGATGTCCTGGCCGCCTCTGCGGACATCGCCTCCTGTGGTGCGCGCGATCGGGTACTGGCGCAGGTCGCCGAGACCGATGACGCGCTGACAGCCGCGGAGAAGCGGAATTCGGGTGCCGCGGGGTTGGCCGCAGGGTTGGGGGCGCTCGCAACCGGCGCGGCGGTGGTGGGTGCGGTGCTGGTCGCGGTGCCGGCGGTCCGAAGCGGCGAACTCGCCGGAGTGAATCTGGCGGTGGTGGTGCTACTGCCGCTGGCTGCCTTCGAGGCTGTGTTGGCGATGCCGACCGCCGCACTGGCGCTGGTCAGCGTGCGGCAGGCGGCGACGCGCGTCTTCGCGCTGACCGATGCGCCGCCGGCCGTGCACGAAGCGCAGCATCCGGTCCCGCTGCCGATTGGCGTGGCGGGGTCGGAGCCTTCGGCCGCGCCGGCAACCGGCGCCCCCGGAGTGGCGATCGGCGACCCCGGAGCGGCGACCGGCGACCCCGGACCGGCAGCTGCCGACGCCCCACCGGCGCGCAACGGGCGGCAGCGCGAGGTGGTGGTTGCCGGGGTCAGTGCCGCCTACCCGGATGGGCCGGACGACGCGATCTCCGACATCTCGCTGCGTCTCACGCCAGGTCGCCGGACGGCGCTGATCGGACCCAGCGGGTCCGGCAAGAGCACCGTGGCTGCGGTGTTGGATCGGTTCCTCGACTACCGCGGCTCGATCCGACTCGGTGAGGTGGAACTCCGGGACGCGGACTCGGATCAGGTCCGGACGATCATCGGATCATGCGGCCAGGATGCCCACATCTTCGACAACACGATTGGCGAGAACGTGCGGCTGGCCCGACGTTCGGCGACCGATGAGGAGGTCCTGGCCGCCCTCGACGCCGCGCGCCTCGGCGATTGGGTGCGGAATCTGCCGTCGGGGTTGGAAACGCCGGTCGGGGCGCACGGGGCCGCACTGTCGGGCGGCCAGCGGCAGCGGATCGCCCTGGCCCGGGCGCTGCTGGCAGATTTCGAGGTGCTGCTGCTCGATGAGCCGACCGAGCACCTGGACGGGCCGACCGCCGACCGGCTGATGGCGGATCTACGGGTGGCGACCGCAGACAAGGCGACGCTCGTGATCACCCATCGCGAGCAGGACCTGGTCGGTTGCGACGAGGTGGTCGAGATCGAAGACGGACGGCTGTCAGGGCGCGATGGAGAGGTTGGCCAGTAGTTTCTCGGCCAATACCGGGTCGCCATCGATCGCAATTGCGACCGCCGAGACAGGCACCCGGCCCGCGCTCAGCGCTGCGTAGCCGGGCCAGGACATCGCCAATTCGACATCGGGATTCAGGTCCGGGCCGGCGGGCACCAGCTGCCCACGGCCGTTCGCGCCCGTGACCACGGTTGCGTGGAACGCGACCCCGGGTCCGGTCACGGACAGGGCCGCCGAATAGCCCTCCGGCGCGCCGACCTTCTTGGCCCACACATAGCCGAGGCTGCCGAGCATCCGATCCGCCGCGACCCACGCCGCCTCGGTGTCCAGTTCACCGACAGTGCCCGTCGCGCGACGCAGATCCTGGTCATGCACCCAGATATCGAACATCCGCATCCGCAGCACGATCCCGCGTGGGAGTTCCCAGCCGCCGGGTCCGCGAACGACCTCGCCCAGATCCGGGCGATCGCCGGTGAGCTGTGCCCGACGGGCCGGGATGGTCTTGCGCAGTTCCGCCAGCACTTCCTCGCGCGGCACGTCCCGTCGCACAGCCACCGCCAGTTCGGTGTAGCGGGAGAAGAAGTCGTCGGCGTGCGGCAACGTCTCCCAGTCCAGGTCAACCGTCGGCGTCGGGTCGCCGAGAAGGTCACGCTCGATCCCGATCACATGCGCGACGACATCAGCGTTGGTCCAGCCGGGCAGCCCGCTGTCGGCGTGCCACTGCTCCTCGGTGAGAGACTCCGCGAGGTCCGCAAACGGTTCGATCGCGGACTCCCAGGCCTCGATCAGACTGGCATGGTCAGCGTCGGACAACCTCAGGCCGGTACTCATACCCTTCACGCTAGCGACCTCGACGCCGGGATCAGAGTCGACGGTCGCGCAGTACCGGGAAATCGGTCCGGGTGTGGGTGGTCACCGCCGGGTCGACGGTCGCGCTGACGAGGGTTGGGTCATGATCGGCGTTGGCCAGCAACAGGCCGGTGGCGTCGACGAGCATGCTCTCGCCGCCGAGCACGACACCGGCGTGGCTACCTGTGGCGTTGCAGGCCACGACCGGGAGTTGATTCTCGATCGCGCGGGCGGCGATCAAGGTCCGCCAGTGGCCGATCCGGGCGAGTGGCCAGCTGGAGGCGAGCAGGACGGCTTCGGCGCCGGCTGCCGTCACTGCCCGGAAGAGCTCGGGGAAGCGGAGGTCGTAGCAGGTTGCCAGCGCCGTCGCGCCGAGCGGTGTCGGCACGACCACCAACTCGGAGCCGGGGGTCACCAGGGCCGCCTCCCCGGTGTCGAATCCGAACAGGTGCACCTTTCGGTAGCGCGCGGCCAGCTCCCCGCTCGGGTCGAACAGGGTCGAGGTGTTGTAGACGCGCGCGCCGTCGCGTTCCAGGAACGAGCCACCGTGCAGCCAGATGCCGTGCTCCGCAGCGAGGGCGGAGAGCGCCGCGCTGGTCGGGCCGGCGAAGGGCTCGGCCAGCGGGAGGCCGCGGTCGATGTCGAACGCGCCGGTGGTCCAGATCTCTGGTAGGACCACCAGCTCGGCGCCGCCGTCGGCGGCTTGCGCCACCTGCTGCTTGACCATCAGCAGCCGGTCGCCTGGTGACTCGGTGCCGTTGACCGGGAGTTGGACCAGCGTGACGCGAACGCCGGCCCCGGGCTCGCGGGTGGCCCCAGCGCCGGCCCCGGGCTCGCGGGCGGTGGACGGTTCCTCGGTGGCGGTCATTTGGACAGGCTAGCCGGGTGCCGGGAACGCGAATCGGGCCCCGCCGTGGTGGCAGGGCCCGATTCGGTGACCGCGGTTGGGTGTGACCGCTGGCGTCGGTCTAGAAGGACGCCTCGTCGAGATCCATGACCTCGAGGGTCGTGCCCTCGGCCACCGCGCGCTCGGAGGTGAGCAACGGCAACCGGTTCTGGGCGAACCATTTCGCGGTCGCGACCTTGCCCTTGTAGAAGGTCCGGTCACGCTCGGACAGACCCTCGGTGTCGAGCTTGGCGAGAGCCACCTCTGCCTGCCGCAGCAGCAGCCAACCGATCACCAGATCGCCGACCATCATCAGCAACCGGGTGGTGTTCAGACCGACCCGATACATCTCCTGGGTGTTCTCCTGCGCCTTCATCAGCCAACCACCGAGGGTGCCGATGGTGCTCTGGGTGTCTTCCAGCGCGGTGCCGAGCAACTCGCGCTCGGCCAGCAACTCGCCGCCGCCCGCGTCGCCCTTGACAGTCTCGGTGATCTCCCCGGCGATCTTGGTGACGGCCTGGAACTGGTCGCGCACCATCTTCCGGAAGAAGAAGTCGAGGCCCTGGATCGCGGTGGTGCCCTCGTAGAGGGTGTCGATCTTGGCGTCCCGGATGTACTGCTCGATCGGGTAGTCCTGCAGGTAGCCGGAGCCGCCCAGGGTCTGCAGCGACACCGCGAGCATCTCGTAGGACCGCTCGGAACCGACGCCCTTGACGATCGGCAGCAGCAGATCGTTCATCCGCTCGGCCATATCGGCGTCGCCACCGTTCGCCTTGGCGAGGACGATCTCGTCCTGCCAGCGGGAGGTGTAGGACACCAGTGCGCGCATTCCCTCCGCGTAGGACTTCTGCAGCATCAGGCTGCGGCGCACGTCCGGGTGGTGGGTGATGGCGACGCGGGGCGCCGTCTTGTCGAGCATCTGCGTCAGGTCGGCGCCCTGGACCCGGTTCTTGGCGTAGTCCAGCGCGTTCAGGTAGCCGGTGGAGAGGGTGGCGATTGCCTTGGTGCCGACCATCATCCGGGCGTACTCGATGACCTTGAACATCTGGGCGATGCCCTCGTGCACGTCGCCGACGAGCCAGCCGATGGCGGGCTCCTTCTCGCCGAAGGTGAGCTCGCAGGTGGTGGACACCTTCAGGCCCATCTTCTTCTCGATGTTGGTGACGTAGGCGCCGTTGCGCTCGCCGAGTTCGCCGGTCTCAAGGTCGACGTGGTACTTCGGCACGACGAACAGGCTCAGGCCCTTGGTGCCCGGGCCGCCCGCGCCTTCCACGCCCTCGGGGCGGGCGAGCACGAGGTGGATGATGTTCTCGCTCATGTCGTGCTCAGCCGAGGTGATGAACCGCTTGACGCCCTCGATGTGCCAGGTGCCGTCGTCCTGCAGGAAGGCCTTGGTACGGCCGGCGCCCACGTCGGAGCCGGCGTCGGGCTCGGTCAGGACCATGGAGGCGCCCCACTGGCGGTCGATCATCAACTGCGCCCAGCGCTTCTGGTCCTCGTTGCCCAGGGAGTCCAGGATTCCCGCGAAGCCGGGGCCGGACATGTACATGAAAGCGGCCGGGTTGGCACCGAGGACGAGCTCGGCGACGGCCCAGCGCAGGCTCGGGGGCGCGTCGTTGCCGCCGAGGTGCTCGGGCAGTTCAAGGCGCCACCATTCGGCGTCCATGAGGGTCTGGTAGGAGGCCTTGAAGTCCTCGGGCATGGTGACGGTGCAGGTGGCCGGGTCGTAGATCGGTGGGTTGCGGTCGGAGCTGATCAGCGTGTCCGAGAGCGGGCCGACGGCCAACTTGTTGACCTCGCGCAGGATCTCCTTGGCGGTGTCGGGGTCCATCTCTGCGAAGGGGCCGGTGCCCATGCGCTTGTCGGCACCGAATACCTCGAAGAGGTTGAATTCGATGTCGCGCACGTTGCTCTTGTAATGCGACATTGTCACGCTCCATGGGAGTTGCCGGCGCGGCTGGGGAGGCGCCGAGGTTACTGGTCAGTAACCTAATCATGCTACCCGCCGGTAACAAAGGCAACACCGGCCCCCAAACTTGTTGCGGTGCGGGCGGTTTGGGGGTCGGTCCGGTGCGGGGTCGGTGGATTCATCGAGTGTGGATTCGGGGCCGATTTCGGGGCCTGAAACCACACTCGACACAGAGGGGGCGGTGCGGGGACGAGGGCAGGGAGGGGGACGCGGCGGCCTGTGGATCGTGGCGTCGGCACCTGTGCGCATTCGGGCACGATGGACCGATGGGGGATTTCAGGGCGGTTCTTGCCCTTGCGCGAGCGCGCCGGCACGTGCTCACTCGTGATGAATTGACTGACCTCGGGCACAGCCCGAGCACTATCGAGACCTGGGTGGCTCGCGGCATCTTGGTGCCGGTGGGTCGCAAGGTGCTCCTGCTGTGCGGAACCGAGGTGGACTTCACCGTGCAGTCGCTCATCGCGGCGCGGCGGGCTGGTCGCGAAGCATGCCTGACGGGTCAAGCGGCGCTGGCCGTTGCCGGAGTGGCGCACGAGGCGCCGTGGGACGCGCTGCCCACGCCACGTGAGCCTTGGCTGCTCCACCACCGGCCGGCCGATGTCGGGGCTCGCATCATTCGGCGCCATGAGGACCGGTGCCGGCCCATGTTCGGGGTGAACGTGGCGACGACGGACGTGGTGATGCTCGACCTGTTGCGCTACCTGCCCGAGGCGCAGGCCCGTGACCTCACGTTCCGGGCCATGGGCCGGTACAAGTGGGAGCCCTTCATGGCCCGACTCGGGGAGCAAGCGGACGCGCTCGGCAGGGCACGGGGCGTGCGCCGCCTGCGTCGGTTGGCGGAGCTGGTCGATTCGGCGGCGCGGTCGCGCATGGAGGAATTGGCGCAGGCCTTGCTGCGGGAGGCGGGCATCAGTGGTTGGCGGGCCAACTACCCCCTCTGGGTTCGCGGCCAGAAGATCATCCTGGATCTCGCCTTCCCCGAGCACAAGGTAGTGATCGAGCTCGATGGTCGCGCCTTTCATGGTCTTGAGCGCTTCCAGCACGACCGGACACGGCAGAACCTGCTTGTGCAGGCGGGGTGGACGGTGCTGCGCTTCACCTGGGAGGACGTGACTCGGCGGCCCGAGCACGTGGTGGCGCAGATTCGGGACGT
>JAUPKM010000074.1 GCA_030837445.1 Actinomycetota bacterium | reverse complement strand
TCATCCTCGGCTCGTCGTCGGGCGCGCAGAGCGTGGGTCCGCTGGCGGCCATCGCGGTGGTCAGCTACATCGCCCTCGCGGGGATGTGGGGAGCGCCGGTGTCGGGTGCGTCGATGAATGGGGCGCGCTCGCTGGGTCCGGCGATTGTGTTGGGCAACTTCACAGCATGGTGGGCCTACCTGTTGGGGCCACTGCTGGGGGCGCTAATTGCCGTCGGGATCGCGTATATCCTGCGGGGCCGCGGCGGCGGCTACTACGGCAAGAAGGCGGCTGAGGGGTCGTTAGGCTGGCTCTGGCAACCCGGTCCGATGGCGGCCAAGCACGGCCAGAGCCAGCGGCCGGTGGCCGCGGCATCGGCACCGGGGGCTGCCGCGACGCCCTCGGCGGCCGAACAGGCGGCGTCGCAAGCGCCAACGACGTCTGCGTCTGACTAGACGCATCGTGGGGAGGGACAGCCCCGCGTCGGCCGCCCTGATCTCACCCCTCCAGTGATCCGGCTATACCGAGTTAAACTCGTCCCGTGAAGGCAGCGATTTCGGTGCCGGACGCCACTCTTGAACGTGCTGAACAGAAGGCGCACGACTTGGGCTGGACCCGATCTGAGTTCTACTCGACCGCGGCCGAGCGGTTCATCGATCAGATCGAACGGGAAGACCTAGCAGTCGACAGCGATGCGGCCGTAGACAATGTCCTTCTTCCCAAGGAAACTGCGGGCCTGCCCGCTGATTCCGTCGTCAACGTCACCGCGATCGTCACGCTCGACAAAGCGGACTGCAGGCAAGTCGCCGGCACCGTGCCTGCGCATCTGATGAGCACTGTCGATGAGGGCTTGCGATCCGTGATGGGCCTTTGACACCTGCTCGCACCTCGTGCTACTCGTAGTGGTAGCGCAGCGCAGCTATGTCGAGGTCGTCGCCATGGACCAGATAGACCATCCGGTGCTCATCTGTGATCCGCCGAGACCAAGCCCCCGCCAGGGTGAACCGGAGCGGCTCTGGCTTCCCGATACCTTCGAACGGATCGCGCCGAGCGGCTTCGATGAGTCGGTTGATCCGCTTCAACACGGCGCGGTCTTCCCGCTGCCACCACAGGTAGTCATCCCATGCTTGGTCCGAGAAGATCAGTCGACTGGCCATATGAGCTCTCGCTCGCGACCTCTTCCCGCAGCCAGTGCCTCCAGCGACTCAGTCAGTCTCTTCGCGTTCGCGGGTACCCGTAGCAGGTGGGACGTCTCCTGCAGCGCCCGATACTCGGAAGCGGAGATCAACACTGCGTCGCCGCGCTTGGACAGAATCTCCACGGCTTCGCAGTTCTCATTGACCTGCTCGATCAATCCGAACAGAGTGCGCCTCGCCTCGGTGGCAGTGATGGCCGTCATGTCTGAAACGTACCACATCATGTACGTTTCGAGTTCGCGGGATTGGCGCCTGACGCGGTCTCACGGGGCTACCCCCCCTGGGCATTGCGGATGGCTTGAATCGCAGCAGCGCAAGAGCCGCGGGAGCGGAGACCCCATCGACATCGCGGAGGGGGGTCATCGACGCCGTCGGCCGCACACCCACCGAGTCTGGCGGACAGCAACGCGCGTCTGAGGTCCTCATCGCCCGGGGTGCTGGAGGGTCCGCTGGCGGTCCGGTAGAGGCGGCACGCCAAGCCCACCGGGGTGTCCGGCCTGGCGAAAGGGCCCACTCGTTCACGTGAAGCGAGGGCGATCCGTGGAACTCGAGATCCAGCGCCGACTCGGGAGTTTCCACTAGGACCGAGGTCCAGGTGAAGTTCAGCTCGGTGGCGAGGCGATCGAGCTGGTCCGCCATTGCCTGCCAGTTCGGGCAGCCACGAAAGTAGAGGAGTTCGACCTTCATGGTCGCGATGATAGGACGTCCGGCGACCCAGGCCGCAACCCATTCATCCCGCTTGGGCACGGTTATACTGGTGGTATGACTTCTCGTGTTGGAGCCAAGGGTCAGGTGGTTATCCCGAAAGAACTGCGGGATCGGCTCGGCATCCAGCCGGGAGATCGGATGGACTTCTGGCTTGACGGCGATCATGTCGCAGGCCAGAAGTCGGGAGCGGCAACTCCGCTGCGTGGGCGATTCAGGGGGCGGTCACTCACCACTGATCTGGCAGCGGAGCGTGCCCGTGAGCGCATCGCTGAGGACGAGCGTTGAGTCACCGGATGGCACTTGATTCCTGGGCGATCCTCAACCTGCTGGACGACGGCCCGAATGCCGATTTGGTCGACGCGGCAGTTGAATCCGGCGACGCCGTCATGTCGTGGATCAACCTGGGAGAGGTCGCCTACATCGTGACCCGCAGTCAAGGCGAAGGCGCGGCCCACGCTGTGGTGGCTGACGTCCGCTCTGGCGTTGACGTCCAACTGCCGGACGCACCACTCGTGCTCGCCGCTGCCAGGATCAAAGCTGGAATCCCGATGGCGTACGCCGACGCGTTCGCGGCCGCGACCGCCGTGCGATACGACGCCGCGCTCATGACGGGTGACCCCGAACTGCTGGTCAGACCCAACAAGCGCACAAAGATCAAACCCTGGCGTTGGGTTGACCTGCGCTGAAACAGGGGGCGGCGCGGGTGACCCAGGTATGAAAAGCGCGAAGCCCGCAATGCCAACCGTCCGGAAGGCTCGCGGGCTCGCTTCGCAGGGCTCATGCCCCTGGCGCTAAGAAATATAGAGGTCCGCGCCGATATTTACCAACTCATTGTGCTGGCGGGATGTCCCGCATCCGCCGCCTGGCTGCGGCAGGGCCTCCTATGGGTTTCGGAAGACGGAGTGGTCGCCGATGCGGCGCCACCGGCAGTGCCACTCGCCATCGATGTTGACAAGTTGGAAAGTGGCGCGGCCATCGGGTGACGCAGAACTCAAGGTCATCTCACGGATGCCGGGCGTGCGTGCCATCGCGGAGACTCTGAGGCTCGCTGGCCATGAGTAAGGTCGGCCATCGTGCGCCTTGGCGGCCCACTCGTCACATGCCGGGGAGAACTTGTCCCGGACCACGGCACGGAACTGATCCTGATGTTCCGGTTTGAGTCGGCGGTAATCACTGTCGAAAGCGGGCGTGGTGTCGAATTTCACCTGTCGGTGGAGATCTGGTCGAGATGAAGTAGAAAGTCCTCGGCGGAGTCGTGGACTTTCACTTGACCAGCGGCGACGTGTCGATCGACTTGCTGCTCGCGGGCTTGCCAGGCAGGCTGCCAGAACCACGTTTGGGGTGTGGGTATGGCCGTGTGCGGGCGTATCTCAATGACG
>JAUPKM010000511.1 GCA_030837445.1 Actinomycetota bacterium | reverse complement strand
CTCGCCGCGGCAGTGGCAGGGTAGGACGATGGTTCAGATCACGAAGCAGGCGTCTGTGGCGCCGGTCGACCCGGCACGGTTGCGGGATATCTTGCGGGATCCCGGATTCTGCAGGTACCCCTGCGACCTGATGCTCCGGGCGGAATACGTCGACGGTGCCTGGCTCGACGCCGAGATCCTCCCGTACGCCCCATTGACGCTGGACCCGGCGACCAACTCGCTGCACTACGGGCAGAGCATCTTCGAAGGTCTCAAAGCCTATCGGCAGCCCGATGGCGCACTGGCGCTATTCCGCCCCGATCGCAACGCCGCCAGGTTCAACCGCTCCGCACGGCGACTCGCCATGCCGGAACTGCCCGTGCAGTTGTTCGTCGAGGGCATCGAGACGTTGGTATCGATGCAGGCGGATTGGGTGCCCGACGACCAGGAGAAGTCCCTCTACATCCGCCCCTTCATGCTGGGTACCGAGGTGGGACTTGGGGTGCGACCGTCGAATCGCTACCTGTTTATGGTCATTGCTGCTCCCGCAGGGGCCTACTTCACGCACGGTGTGAAGCCGGTGTCGGTGTGGTTGTCAGAGGAGTATGTCCGGGCGGCACCGGGAGGCACAGGCGAGGCGAAGTGTGCCGGCAACTACGCCGCCTCGCTGGTGGCGCAGGCTGAGGCTGCCGAGCATGGCTGCGACCAGGTGGTGTGGCTGGATGCCAACGAACGCCGTTGGGTCGAGGAAATGGGCGGGATGAACCTGTTCTTCGTCTACGGCGAAGGCGTCGACGCTCGCATCATGACGCCGGAGTTGACAGGCACGCTGTTGCCAGGGGTGACCCGGGAGTCGCTGCTGACGTTGGCCGCGGACCTTGGTTACGACGTCGGTGAGGGACGCATCACGGTGGAGCAGTGGCGGCAGGACTGCGAGGACGGCGAGATCTCCGAGGTGTTCGCCTGCGGCACCGCTGCGGTGATCACGCCGGTCGGCTCGGTCCGCTCGCACCGGCACAGCTGGGAGGTCCACGACGGCCATGCCGGACCCATCGCGCTGCAATTGCGGCAGGCGCTGCTCGATATTCAGACTGGTGTTTCGGAGGATCCGCACGGCTGGGTGAAGCGAATTCCCTGACCGGCCGCGGCCTTCGGGTCCACCGCGGTCGGTGCCACTGCGCAACCCGCGCCGTCCCGACCCCTTCCGAATCGCCACTAGCAGAACGGACCAGACATGCCCGCAACAAGTGAGGACCTCGACTTCCACGCCGACGAGTTCCAGTTGTACGACACGACTTTGCGCGACGGTGCGCAGCGGGAGGGAATCTCCTACTCGGTACCCGACAAGCTGATGGTCGCGCGGATCCTCGACGATTTCGGGGTTGGCTTCATCGAGGGAGGCTGGCCGGGTGCGTTACCGAAGGACACCGAGTTCTTCGAACGGGCGCGCACCGAGATCACGTTCCGAAACGCGCTGCTGGTCGCGTTCGGTGCCACCCGACACGCAGGCGTGGCGGTCGAGGACGACCCGCAGGTGGCCGCCCTGCTGGCCGCCCAGACGCCAGTCATCACGCTGGTTGCCAAGAGCGATGTCCGCCATGTCCGCGAGGCGTTGAAGACGTCGCTGGAAGAGAACCTGTCGATGATCGCCGACACGGTGGCCTACCTCCGGGCGGCCGGGCGGCGGGTGTTCGTCGACTGCGAGCACTTCTTCGACGGCTTCAGTCACGACCCCGACTACGCACTGGAGGTGGTGCGGAGGGCGCAAGCGGCGGGTGCAGTGCGGGTCGTGTTGTGCGATACCAACGGCGGCATGCTTCCCAGCGGTATCACCCGGGCGGTCAGCGCCGTGGTGTCCGAGACGGAGGCGCGGGTAGGTATCCATTGCCAGGACGACACCGGTTGCGCGGTCGCCAACACCATTGCGGCAGTGGAGGCGGGCGCCACCCACGCGCAGTGCACGGCGAACGGCTACGGCGAGCGCACCGGAAATGCGGACCTGTTCTCGGTGGCGGCCAACCTGCAGTTCAAGCTCGGGATCGAGGTGCTCACCGATGACCAACTGGCCGACATGCACCGGGTATCACACGCACTCGCAGAGATCGCCAACCTGCCGCCGGACACCCACCAGCCCTACGTCGGGGTGAGCGCGTTCGCACACAAGGCCGGCCTGCATGCGAGTGCCCTGCGGGTGAATCCGGAGCTTTACAACCACATGGAGCCGGGCCTGGTCGGTAACGACATGCGGGTGCTGGTGACCGAGATGGCAGGCCGTGCCTCGGTGGAGTTGAAAGGGCGGGAACTGGGTGTTGATCTCAGTCATGAACCTGCCGTGATCGGCGAAGTTGTCGCCCGGGTGAAGGACCTGGAATCCAAGGGCTGGACGTTCGAGGCCGCGGACGCCTCGTTCGAACTAATCCTGCGGGAGTGCCTTGGGGAGCAGGTGAGGACGTTCGAGGTGGAGTCGTGGCGCGCGATCGTGGAGCAGCGCGCGGATGGGCACGTCGTCAGTGAGGCCACGGTCAAGGTGCACGCGGGCGGTGAGCGGATAGTGGCCACTGGGGAGGGTAATGGTCCGGTGAATGCGCTGGACAACGCGCTCAGGTCGGCGCTGACCGTGATCTATCCGGAACTCGAACAGATCGAACTTGCCGATTACAAGGTCCGGATCATCGAGGGTGTGCGCGGAACTGATGCGGTCACCCGGGTGCTGGTGGGCTCCGACGACGGCAACTCACACTGGACCACCGTCGGGGTGCACGAAAACGTCGTCGCGGCCTCGTGGATGGCGCTGCGGGACGCCGTCGACTTCGGGCTGATGGACCGGGCCGAAGTAATCGACACGGGCGCCGCCGCTGCGGGCGCGAGTTCGGCCGTGGAGGCTGGGCGGGAGGCGCTTCACAATGGCTGAAGACGTGCGGGTGCGGTTCTGTCCTTCACCGACTGGGAATCCACATGTCGGAATGCTCCGCACGGCCTTGTTCAATTGGGCTTTCGCCCGGCACTGCGGCGGAACGTTCGTGTTCCGAATTGAGGACACCGACGCCGAGCGGGACAGCGAGCAGAGCTACCAGGCGCTGCTGACAGCACTTCGATGGGCCGGTCTGGATTGGGACGAGGGGCCCGAAGTCGGCGGCCCCTATGGCCCCTATCGGCAGTCTGAGCGGATGGAGATCTACCGGGACGTCGCCGATCGGCTACTTGCCGGTGGACAGGCCTACCGGTGCTATTGCTCCACAGCGGAACTTGACCAGCGACGCGAGCAGGCGAAGGCGGAGCATCGGGCGCCCGGCTACGACGGCCACTGCCGCCAGTTGACCGAGGTGCAGCAGGCCGACTATCAGGCCGAGGGGCGGGTGCCGGTGCTGCGGATGCGGATGCCGGACGGGGAGCTGCGTTGGCACGATCTCGTTCGTGGCGAACTGTCCTTCGACGCCGCCCACGTGCCGGACTACGTGATCGTGCGTGGCAACGGCGATCCGCTCTACACGTTGGTCAACCCGGTGGACGATGCCCTGATGCGTATCACCCATGTGCTGCGTGGCGAGGACCTGCTGTCCTCGACGCCACGTCAGCTCGTGATGTACGACGCGCTGGCGGAAATCGGCGTCGGCGACGGCACCACCCCGGCTTTCGGTCACCTTCCCTATGTGATGGGGGAGGGCAACCGGAAGTTGTCCAAGCGCGACCCGGAGTCGCACCTGGCGATGTACCGCGACCACGGCTACCTGCCCGAGGGGCTGGTGAACTACCTGGCGTTGCTCGGTTGGTCCATCGGCGGCGACCGGGAGTTCTTCTCCCTTGCCGAGATGGCGGAGGCCTTCGAACTCGATCGGGTCAACCCCAACCCCGCCCGGTTCGACCTGAAGAAGTGTCGAGCCATCAACGGCGATTGGATTCGAGCGTTGGCGCCAGCGGACCTGGCCACCAGGATGGTCCCGTTCCTGCAACGCGATGGCGCGCTGCCGGAGCAGCCGACAGACCGGCAGCGGGCGCTCGTCATCGCTGCCACGCCCCTGGTGCAGGAGCGGATCGAGACGCTCGATCAGGCGACCGGGATGCTCGGCTTCCTGCTCGTCTCGGACGCTGATCTGGCGATGGATCCGCAGGATCGGGAGAAGTTGTTGGTCGGGTCCGCCGAAGTGTTGACGGCCGCGATCGACGCACTGCACACATTGACCGAATGGACCACGACTGCGATCGAGGCTGGCCTTCGGGCCTCATTGATCGATGGACTCGGGCTAAAGCCTAGGCAGGCATTCGGCGCCGTCCGGGTGGCGATCACAGGTCGCCGCGTGTCGCCGCCGCTGTTCGAGTCGATGGAGTTGCTTGGTCGGGAGTCTTCTTTGACCAGGTTGCAGAGCGCGCGCCAGTTGGCCGAATAGCTGTGGCCGCCGGGGTCGCGATTCCTGGGTGGCCCGAGCGCGTATACTGGTCCGGTCGCGGTCACCCCAAGGTGCCGCGATCACCCTTGGGGTATGGGGTAATTGGCAGCCCGACGGTTTCTGGTACCGTTAGTTCAGGTTCGAGTCCTGGTACCCCAGCGTTGTGGAGGCGCCCTCGAATCTCGTCGTCAGTCGATCGCGATTCGGATCGCACCCCTCAACAGCAGTCACCTGGCCCCGTTGTGTAGTGGCCTAGCACGCCGCCCTCTCAAGGCGGTAGCTCGGGTTCGAATCCCGTCGGGGCTACCAGGTTCGAAAGATTCGCCGCAATTGTTCCCCGAGTGTGCAGTGAATGCGAAATATCCGCCTTGGGTGCACAGGCCGGCAGAATCTCCCCGCTCAGACGGGTCGCCGTGCGCGGACGTACTCGCTCAAGCTCGCTGCTGCCCGGACAACGGCCTCCGCTTGCCGAGGCCTGGCCGTGTCGCCGATCCGATCTATCGGCCCACTGATCGACACGGCGGCCTGAACGGAGCCCGCCTCGCCAAATACCGGCGCCGAGATGCTTGCCAACCCGGGTTCGCGCTCAGCCACGCTATGCGCCCAGCCCCGGCGACGCACCGCGACCAGGTCTGCCTGTGTGAACCGAGCATCGCGGCACACCTGCTCCAGCGTGTCGCTCGCACTCCAGGCGAGCAGAACTTGCGCCGCCGACCCGGCAGTCATGGGCAGGGAGGTGCCTGCCGGCACCGAGTCGCGTAGGCCCATAGCGCGCTCCACGGAGGCGACGCAGAGCCGTTCCTCGCCACGGCGGCGGTACAACTGGGCACTCTCCGCGGTGACATCGCGCAGTCCGGTCAGGATCGGGGTGGCGATGCTCACGAGCCAGTCCTCGCCCGAGCCGGCGGCAAGTTCGCCGATCCGGGGACCCACCCCGAATCGTCCGGCCGGATCTCGTTCCAGATACCCGAGCCGCTCGAGTGCGGTGGCCAGCCGGTAGGCAGTGGGACGGGGTATGCCTGTTCTGATCACCAGCTCGGACAGGGGGTGTGGGGCTAGTTCCACCGCAGTCAGAATCAGGTCCATTTTGTCGAGCACGCCGACTCCGGTACTCTTGTTCATAGAATGATACTTGCGTCTCACATAGTGGATAGTCAAGCGGGTCGTCGCGGGTTCGATCGCGTGGCGGCCAGACAGCGCCGGCGAGACAGCGGCGGCGGACGACGAAGGAGTAGGTGGCGACGATGGGATTGACACTCGCGGACAAGGTATGGCGGAACCACGTCGTGCACTCGCAGGATGGGGCACCCGATCTGCTCTACATCGACCTCCATTTGATTCACGAGGTCACCAGCCCACAGGCGTTCGACGGTCTGCGGGCGGCCGATCGGGAGGTACGCCGACCGGATCTGACGGTCGCGACCGAGGATCACAACGTGCCGACGACCGACATCGACAAGCCGATCGCCGATCCCATCTCGCGGGCACAGGTCGATGCACTCCGGCGCAACTGCGCCGAATTCGGAGTGCCGCTCTACCGGCTCGGAGACGTCGAACAGGGGATCGTGCACGTCATCGGTCCGCAGCTGGGATTGACTCAACCGGGGATGACGGTTGTCTGTGGGGACAGTCACACGTCCACCCATGGAGCCTTCGGAGCCTTGGCGTTCGGTATCGGTACCAGTGAGGTGGAGCATGTGCTGGCCACCCAGACGTTGTCTCTGAAGCCTTTTAAGACGATGGCAATCACGGTCGAGGGCCAGTTGCCGGCCGGCGTCACAGCCAAGGACCTGATCCTCGCGGTGATCGCCAGAATCGGGACCGGCGGTGGTCAGGGATTTGTGCTGGAGTACCGGGGCGAGGCGATCCGGAACCTGTCGATGGAGGGCCGGATGACGGTCTGCAACATGTCGATCGAGGCCGGAGCCCGGGCAGGGATGATCGCACCTGATCAGACCACCTTTGACTTCCTCGAGGGTCGCCCGCACGCGCCGGCAGGGGAGCAGTGGCAGCGAGCAGTTGCCGACTGGCGGGCCCTGGTATCGGACGACGACGCCGTGTTCGACGCGGAAGTGATAATCGACGCCTCGGAGTTGACCCCGTTCGTCACCTGGGGAACCAACCCCGGTCAGGGTGCCCCGTTGGCTTCAACGGTGCCGGTGTTGGCCGAGATCGTAGATCCGGTAGCGAGGGCCTCAGCAGCCAAGGCGTTGGACTACATGGGACTGGCAGAGGGCATGCCGCTGCGCGACGTCGCGGTGGACACCGTGTTCCTGGGGTCGTGCACCAACGGTCGGATCGAGGATCTCCGTGCCGCCGCCGAGGTCGTCCGCGGGCGGCAAGTGGCCGACGGTGTTCGGATGCTGGTCGTGCCTGGGTCCGTGCGGGTTCGGCTGGCGGCACAGGCCGAAGGTCTCGACCAGGTATTCCTGGCGGCGGGCGCCGAATGGCGTGAGGCGGGCTGCAGTATGTGCCTGGCGATGAACCCGGACAAACTCTCCCCAGGGGAGCGCAGCGCCTCGACGTCCAACCGGAATTTCGAGGGGCGGCAAGGCCCGGGTGGCCGAACCCATCTGGTGTCGCCCCAGGTGGCGGCCGCCACCGCCGTGACTGGGACGCTTGCGGCTCCGGGTGACTTGCCGCCGATCGACGGCTGACCCGCCCGAGTCGCGCCCGACGGCCGCCGGTGAACCCCGCCGGAACTGGAGCCCTACCGGTCGAACACGAATCCAAGTCCGAGCCAGCCCGAGAGAGAACGGAACAGCCCATCATGGAAGCTTTCACCAGCCACACCGGCGTCGCGGTGCCTCTGCGCGCGAGCAACGTCGACACCGACCAGATCATCCCGGCCGAGTTCCTCAAGCGGATCACCAGGACCGGGTTCGAGGATGCCCTGTTCTTCGCCTGGCGGCAGGATCCCGAGTTCGTCCTGAACCAGGAGGAGTACATCGGCGCCAGTGTGTTGGTGGCCGGTCCCGACTTCGGCACCGGATCGTCTCGCGAACATGCGGTCTGGGCATTGCAGTCCTACGGCTTCCGGGTGGTGATTTCGAGTCGGTTTGCGGACATCTTCCGAGGGAATTGTGGGAAGGCCGGGGTCGTGGCGGCGGTCGTCGAGCAAGACATGGTGGACCAGATCTGGGAACTGTTGGAGTCGGAACCAGGGACGCCGGTGACTGTTGATCTCGTGAACCGCCAGATTGTGGCGGGCGGATTGAGTGTGCCGTTCGAAATCGACGATGACGTCCATTGGCGACTGGTGAACGGCCACGACGATATCTCGCTAGCGCTTGCGCACGCCGACGAGATCACTGCGTTCGAGCGGTCGCGGCCCGACTACCGGCCGACCACCCGCTGACGGACTCCGCCACCAACGGGAGCCGCAGAACCATGGCAGGTGCAACCGGTGGGACGGCCGCGGGCGACCGAGGTCGCGATTCCGACGCTGAGGATCCGTTCGAACCCGATCCTGATGCGGCCGATGATTTCGACCTCGCTCGGATCGCGTCGAACCTGCGGCGGGTCATGCCGCGGGTCGACGAGGCGTCGCGGGTTCGACTCGAAGCGGCCTGGGTGTCCTTGACCAATGCCGTCAAACAGCCGCAGGTTGATGCTGACCGACTGCGGCGCCGGTTACGCCGATTGCGCTCCGAACTGGACTCCTGGCTGGTTCGGTTCAATCGCGACGAGAAGGAGGAATCCGTTGGTGGGCAAGGGATTCCCCCGGCGTCGGCGGATCCTCGCCGCTAATGCGATTGCGTCCTTCGCTGCGACACGTCGGGATATCGATGCGCGGATCTGGCAATAATGCGTTGGTAGGCCGTAGTTTTACGGCTATCGGCGGGTGTCCACACGATGTCCTGCAGCCGACATTGCCAATCGAGGGAGACAGCACGTCATGAACAAGGCTCAGCTCATTCAGCAGGTTTCCGAGAGGCTCGAAACCAGCCGGGCGGAGGCGGCGGAGGCGGTCGAGGCCGTTCTCGACGCCATCACGGAGAACGTTGCGAAGGGCGAGAAGGTCGCCATCTCAGGCTTTGGCATCTTCGAGCAGGCATTCCGCAATGCTCGAACCGGCCGGAATCCGCGCACCGGCGAAACCGTGAAGATTGGCGCAGTCACCCTCCCCAAGTTCCGGCCGGGCGCCGAGTTCAAATCGCTGGTTGCGGGCGTTCGGGGAGCGGCCAAGGGTTCGGCGCCGGCCAAGCGAGCAGCTACGGCGAAGAAGGCCGCCGAGAAGAAGGCTGCCCCGGTGAAGGCCGCGGCCAAGAAGACTGCCAGCGCTGCGAAGGCGGCCGCCAAGGCACCAGCGAAGAAGGCCCCCGCCAAGAAGGCACCAGCGAAGAAGGCAGCCGCCAAATAGCAGGCGAGCGTCGTTCGGGCCGTCCCGGGTCAGCTGCCCTGGACGGCCCGGTGCTGCGCTGGGTCATTTCCCAAGTCGGCCACGTTGGGCGGCGCGATGCTGTGCCTGGCCAACACCGCTGTGGTCGCGGTGCCGACCCCCAGGTCTCGGGCACGCAACAATGCGTCCAGATGGTCGACGTCAAGCCGGGCGGCTGCGGTGGCTGGTAGCGGGGCGGCTCCGGAGGCCAGATGGCGGCGGGCGGAGTGTAGGCCAAAGGTGGGGCGCAGGCTCGGACCAGCCGTGGTCAACATGGTCGTTCCTGACCTCCCCTCGTCGATCACGAAGCCTCGCGGAGTGAGGGCCGCCCCGACCAGGACTGTCCGCAAGTCCTCGGCGGTCAAACATGGGAGGTCAGCTGCGATGACGGCTATCCTCCGGTGCCCGCGTTCTCGAGCCCAAGCCTCACCATGCTCGACCGCCAAGTTGAGTCCCGCCGGTGCAGAGATCGCCCAAACCCGCTCGGCGGCCAAGTCGTCGTCGGTCTCGTTGAGGAGCGACAGCAGCTCGGGGCCGCCGTCTCCGACGATCAGAACACATTCGACGCTCGAGCAGCTCGCGACCGCGGCGAGCACATCCAGTGCAAAGGCGCGAGCCAGTTCCGCGCGTAGCTGCGGTGGGTCGGGTAATTCCGCGCCGAGGCGGGACTTCGCGACGGAGAAGCTTCGAACGGGCAGGATGGCACACCACGATCTCGGTGGGTTGGCCACCGGTCGCGGGCCTGCGCCGTCCTGGTGTTTCATCTTCGCGAGTCTCGCATCGAGCGGGGCACCGGCAGGACACGGGGAGGCGGAGCGGCAATGATGGCCCGCAGTCGAGGAGAGGGTGGGTGGCGTTGAAACGACATGGCACTCGCCCGGTGTCGCCGGTCTACTGGGGTGCCGTCGCCACGCTGTGGCCGACATTGATGAGTCTGACTCGGCGAGACTGGCGCGGCACAGAGGTGCTGCGAAGGGACTACCCACCAGACGACGGCATCGTGGTAGCCGCCAACCACTTGAGTTGGTTCGATCCGATGGCGCTAGTTCATGTGCTGTGGGACAACGGGCGCAATCCGCGAGTGATGGCCAAGCACACCCTGTTCAAGACCCGCGGATTGGGATTCGTGTTGCGCGGCACCGGGCAGATACCGGTCCTGCGTCACACGAACGACGCGGCCCGAGCGGTGGCCGCTGCGGTGGACGCAATTCAGGACGGCGAAACGGTGGTGATGTATCCGGAGGGAACCATCACTCGTGATCCGCAGTTGTGGCCGATGGCTGGCAAGACCGGCGCCGCCCGGATCGCGCTGATGTCGGGTGCTCCGGTGATCCCGCTCGCCATGTGGGGACCTCAGCAGGTGATGGGTCCGTACGTCAAAGAGTTCCGCATCCTGCCACGGAAGACGATGCACGTGAACATCGGCGAGCCGACCGATCTCGACGACCTGCGATCGTTGCCGATCACCGCAGAGGTGCTCGCCGAGGCCACCGAGCGGATCATCGCGGACATCACGGCGTTGCTGGCGGAATTGCGTGGCGAGCCGGCGCCGCCGGAGCGAATCGATTTCAAGACCTGGAAAGCAGCCAACAAGCAGGAGGATCTGACGTGAGCAAGATCGCGATTATGGGCAGTGGCTCCTGGGGTACCGCCCTGGGAATGGTGATGGCCGACGCCGGCGGCGACGTGGGGATGTGGGCGCGGGAGCAGGACGTGGTTGATTCCATCAACCACGGTCACGTCAACGAGCGCTATCACCCTGGGCTCGAGCTGCCTGTCAACATGTGGTCCAGCCTGGACCCGGCCGAGGTGCTCGCGGGCGCCCAGATTGTGGTGTTGGCTATCCCCTCCCAGACCCTGCGCGAGAATCTGTCGAACTGGAAGGCGCTGATGGATCCGGACGCGGTCATCGTGAGTCTGATGAAGGGAATCGAAATCGGAACCGTGATGCGGATGTCGCAGGTGATCGCAGACGTCGCGGGCGTCCCGGATTCCCGGGTGGCGATCATCTCCGGACCCAACCTGGCCCGGGAGATTGCCCAGCGACAGCCTGCGGCCACCACTGTCGCGTGCAGCAGCGAGGCGTCCGCGCTTCGACTGGCAGAGGCCGCCACCACCAACTACTTCCGGCCTTACTACACCACCGATGTGGTCGGTGCAGAGATCGGCGGGTCGGTCAAGAACGTCATCGCCTTGGCCAACGGAATGGCCGTCGGACTGGGTCTGGGAGAGAATGCTCAGGCCAGCCTGATCACTCGTGGGCTCGCTGAGATGACCCGATTGGGGGTGGCGTTGGGTGCGAACCCGATGACCTTCCAGGGGCTGGCGGGAATCGGTGATCTGATCGCCACCTGTTCCTCCTCGCTGTCGCGCAACCGAACCTTCGGCGAGAACCTTGGGAAGGGTCTGACTGTGCAGCAGACGATCGACCGGACGAACCAGACGTGCGAGGGAGTTAAGAGTTGCCAATCGATCCTCGACCTCGCAACCCGTAACGGCGTGGAGATGCCGATCACGGCCGAAGTCGTCAAGGTGGTTCACGAGGGGATGAATCCGCGGGAGATGATCGGCAACCTGATGTCGCGGGACCCGCAGGCGGAGACTGGCCACGACGACAGGTTCTGAGGGCGGCGGGCTACTCGCCTTCCCCCGCTAAGAACCGGGTCAGGACTTCGATCTGCGGCCATTGCTCCGGTGCGATTTCGCGAGGGTCCGCCGAGAGCACGACCAGGTCCGCCCGGTTGCCGGGTGCCAGCTGACCCCAGTCCGACTCCCCGACCTGTCGGGCCACCCCGAGGGTGGCGGCCAGCAGGGCCTCGGCTGGGGTGATCCGCTCTTCGGCAACCAATGGGTCACCACCTGGCTCGGCCCTGGTGACGGCTATCGCGGCACAGGCAAGGGGGTGGAAGTCCGAGACCGGCCAGTCAGTGCCGAAACTGACGTGTGCGCCCGCGTCCAACAGACTCCGGATCGGGTATTGCCGACCGGTCCGCTCGGGCCCGAGTCTCGGCGCGGTGAGGTCGCGTTGGCAGGCGTCCCAGCAGGCCCAGAGCGGTTCGATATTGGCCGTCACTCCGAGTTCGGCGAACCTGTCCAGATCCTTCGGGTGCAGCACCTGCACGTGCGCGATCGCGGGGCGCCGGCGCGGATCTCGGCGGCCAGGGGATGCTGCGATCGCGGCGAGGGCGGTGCGGATACCGGCGTCACCGATGGCGTGGATGTGTACGTCCAGACCCGCACCCTCAACCGAGGCAACGGCGGCCCTGAGGTCGTCGTCGGTCCACACCGGTTGACCGCAGTTGTCGGGCTGATCGAGATATGGCTCGAGCATGGCTGCCGTGCCGGCCTCCAGCACGCCATCGGCAAAGAACTTCACGGTGCCGGCGCGCACCCAGGGGTCGCCGGCCGCGTCGCGTGGGGAGACTGTGGCAATCGCCGCGGCCTGCTCCGCGAGACCCTCAATGTCGAACCGATCGGGATCAGCGCGCAAGGCAAGTCCCGCGCGCACCCTGAGCCTGCCCGCAGCTGCGGCCTCCAAGTAGGCCTCCGCCTCCGCCGATCCGGCGGCCGCGTCGAGCAGCCAGGTCACGCCCGAGGCGGCCAATTCCGAGCTGGCCCACTCCACAGCCAAGCTACGGTCGGCGGGGGTCGGTTTCGGGACCAACCTTGTGACGAGCGACATCGCGCCCCACTCTCGGAGGGTTCCGAGCACCCGACCGTCGGCTGTCAACGGGATCTCCGCACCGCTCGGCACCTTCGTCCCTGGGTGGATCCCGGCCAGCTCCAGGGCACGTGAGTTGACCCACAGGCAGTGGTGATCGCTGGAGGTCAACACCACCGGACGATCGGGGCAGGCCTGGTCGAGCCAGCGGGCGTCGAACAGTCCGTCAACGGCCAGGGCCGGGTCGTAGGAGCCGCCTTCGATCCAGCTGAGCTGCGGGTTGTGAGCGGCGAAGTCGACCACGGCGGCCTGGACGCCGGCAATGTCGGCTGCCACTCGGACCGCAGCCCCCCGTTGCTCCAGGCCTGCCCAGACCGGGTGCACGTGGCCATCGGCGAATCCCGGCGCGATCACGGCTCCGTCCAAGTCGACTACTCGAGCGGACCGGGCGCTCGCTGCCCGCGTGCCAGCTGGGAGCAACCGAGTCAGCCGACCGGCGCCAATCCAAACGTCGAGTTGCTCGGCTGGCCGGTCCCAGCGGCGAACCACGCGGGCACCAGTGAGCAACAGATCGGGCATGCCGGGCAGCCTAGCGTCGTTCACATGCTCGAAACATGACGGAAACGGCAGCGTTACTCCCGTCCGAAACCCTTCGGCGGAACCTCACCCCCCGATGGAGGACCGTCTTGTCCGTAATCAGTCCCGGCGACACCGCCTGGGTACTCATGAGTGCCGCGTTGGTGCTGCTCATGACCCCCGGACTCGCGCTCTTCTATGGCGGAATGGTGCGCTCCAAAAGCGTGCTGAACATGATCATGATGAGCTTTCTCGCCATCGGAATCGTGACGATCATCTGGGTGCTCTACGGATTCTCGCTGGTGTTCGGCACTGATCTGGGTCAGGGCCTGTTGGGCGGGTTGGATTTCGTCGGGCTGAAGGAGACGATGACGGCGGTCACCGGTGCGGAGGGTTCCAGGATTCCGATGCTGGCGTTCGTGATGTTCCAGCTGACTTTCGCGATCATCACCGCCGCGTTGATCTCCGGTGCGGTCGCCGACCGGGTTCGGATTCGAACCTGGATCGTCTTCGTGGCCGCTTGGACAACCCTGGTGTACCTGCCGATCGCGCATTGGGCGTTTGCCTTCGATGGCGGTGAAGGCGGATGGATTGCCGATCGGCTGCTCGCGCTGGATTTCGCGGGCGGGACAGCGGTCGAGATCAACTCCGGTTTCTCT
>JAUPKM010000073.1 GCA_030837445.1 Actinomycetota bacterium | reverse complement strand
GGCGCGTGACCACGAGATCGGTTCGATCGAGGTGGGCAAGTTCGCGGACTTCGTGGAGCTCTCAGCCGACCCGTATACGGTGGCGGCCGAGCGACTCGCGACCGACGTGAAGGTGCTGGGTTCCTGGCTCGCCGGTTCCCGAGTCGACGTGGATGGCTTCCTTGGAGTGGGAGCAAGCCATAGCGGTGCCGAACACCAGCACTTGGCCGGTCGCGGCGACCCCTGCTGTCGGGCGGCCGTTAGCGTCGGGCGAAGAAGGCGCCCGCCTTTGCGTTCCACAGCAGCCACAGCACCAGCAGGGCGATCACGACACCCACCACGCCAGACCACATGTAGGTGCTACCCCAGAGCGCCACGGCTTCCACCGCCCCGACGACCAGCCGGAAGAGCATGACGATCGTGACGAGGAAGCGGGCGAACTTGCTCCCCTTGCCCAGCGCAGAGGCGAGCAGGGCGAGGATCAGCCCGAAGATGATGCCGACGATTCCTTCGATTCGCGCCTCGCCGGCGCTCCAGCCCAACTCACTCAGGTACTGCTGGCCGCCGAACAGCGCGAAAGCGCCGGCGACTATCGCCAAGATGGCGGAGATCCAGGTGAGCACCACGACAAGGGTGACACTGCCAGGGCGCACGGCAGAGGTAGTCGACATCTGTTCCTCCAGCATCATCCGGTTCCATCGGAGTGACCGGGCGGCGCTGAGCCTAGCAGCCGCGCGAAGCTCGAAAGACGGATGTTTCGGTCTCCCGAGTTGCTGTGCTCAGCGCAACCAGGGACTGGTCGGCTGAAGGGCGCGAGCGGCGTAGAGCCACGGCACAGCGTTCTCCACGCCGTTCCAGTCGATGTGCAGATGGGGTCCGAAGGAATGACCGGTGTTACCACTGAGACCGATCAACTGCCCCGCGGTGACCCGGTCGCCGGTCTTCACAATCCGCCGACTCAGGTGGGCATAGATCAACACACCCGGGGAGCCGACGTGGCGAATCTTGATGACCCGGCCGTAGGAGCGGTAGCCGTTCTGCACCGGGATCCGCGGCTCGTATCCCACGATGTCGTAGGAGCCGACCACGATTCCGTCCCGGACTGCGCGGACCTGGGTCCCGGCGGGAACCGCGATGTCGTGGCTGTTGCTGGGGGCGCGCCTGATGACCACCGGCCAGAAAGTCCGGCTGAAGGCTGGTCGGGTGACGACGCCCGTCGCGCGGGACTCGCCGGTGGCACCAGCCGTGGTGGCGCTGTTCGCCGGTCGCGGTGGGGCCGTGGCGGCCGATGCGACGACGGGCTGCGCGAGTACCGCGGCGGCTGCGACGGCGGAGACTGCCACGAGTGTGCGGGCCCGGCGACGGCGAGTGCGTGGCGATGCGTCAGCGCGGGCAGGGTCGTCCTGCTGTGCAGCTACTGAGGCCATGAACCGACGCTAGCGATCCCACCCGGTCGTAACCCGACAGTCATGTGATTGACGTCACATACTTGGTCCAGATTTGGCAAAGTCTCCCGATCGTGGCGCCCACTGGGCGTTGAACACGGCCGAGAGCAATAGCGCGTAGCTGCCGAAGTACACGGTCAGCATTGCCAGGATGATGCCGGCGAGTGCGCCGTAGATCGCCTGATAGTCGGGTGCGAACGAGGCATAGATAGCCAACCCGAACAACAGCACAGTGATCGACACGGCCGCGATCGCCGCCCCGGGCAGCAGCTGTCGCCGTGGAGTGGGTCGGGCCAACGCATACCGGAACTGGCCGGTGAAGATCGCGGTCTGCAGCAGCAGAGCAAGCAGAATCCCGAGGACCAGCGCCAGCACCCGCTGCCAGCCGGTCACGTCTGCCAGCCAGGCAAGTGCGGCAGCCGCTGACAACAACAGAACCCCGAACGACAACACCCCCACTATTGCGCCCAAGAAGGCCCGAAACCGGGCCTTCAGGTACTCCTCGGGCGGCACGTCGTAGGCCTCCCGGATCGCCCGCGCCATCCCGTAGGCCCCATCCGAGACGCTCCACAGGGTGAAGGCCAACGAGATCAGCAGCCCGATCGAAAGGCTTCGCGCGTCCGCGCTGGCAGCGGCCTCGGCCTGTTCGGCCAGGACTGCGCCGAGACTTCCGGGGGCGCGCTCGGTGATCCGCTCGACGGCGTCGGCAATGTCCTTCGGATCCACCACCAACCCGAAGATCGTGATGACGGCCAGGGTCGCGGGGAAGATTGCGATCACCAGCCAGAACGCCACTCCGGCCGCTGCCAGGCTCAGCCGTTGCCGGCTCTGGGCGTCGGCAACTCGCACTCCCACGTCGAACAACGCCCCGAATCGCGGCGGTAAGGCGGAGGCCAGTCGGTCAGCCAGTGACATCGGGGCCCGCGGTTGATGTGGGGCCACACGACATACCGGCCAGGTTAGCGGGGCACGAAGGCCTATCCTTGTCACACGGCCGATCGGCCGCATCGGGGCGTGACCGCGGGCAAATTCCCGACATTCTCGACCCGAGACTCGACCGGACCTGACACTCGAGGAGACCCATGGACCACTTGCTCCGTTCGCAGGCGCCCATCACAGAGGTCGGCTGGCAACAGATCACCGAGGAAGCCGCGCGGGTACTTCGACAGCGACTCGCCGGACGGCGCCTGCTGGAGTTCTCCGCAACCGGGGACTGGGCCGAATCGGCGGTCGGACTTGGACGGGTGGAACGGATCACGGCGACCGACCAGGTCGCGGTGGCGTCCCGGCGCGTTCAGTCGTTGGTGGAGTTGCAGGTCGACTTCGACGTGAGTCGCGATGAACTGGCCGCGGCCGATCGAGGTGCCACCGACATGGACACCGCCCCGATCATCCAGGCCGCCCAACGTGCCGCGACGGCCGAGGACACTCTGGTGTTCACCGGTGACAGTGCGGCCGGGGTGCCCGGGGTCGCTGCGGTCTCACCGCACCCAGTGGTGTCCTCGGACAGGGGCCTGCTGTCGGCGGTGGCGGAGGCAGTGGAACTCCTTCGGGACGCATCCGTGGCCGGACCTTACGCGCTGGGTGTCGGGCCGGAGTTGTGGGTGGAACTGGTGGCCGGCTCCGATCGTGGCTATCCGTTGCTGTCCCACCTGCAACTGATGCTCGACGGTCCGATCGTCTGGGCGCCTTCACTGGAGGGTGCCCTGCTGGTCAGCCAGCGGGGCGGTGACTTCGAGATTCGCGCCGGGCAGGACTGGTCCGTCGGCTACCTCAGTCACGATCAGGAGTCGGTCCGGCTCTACCTGCAGGAGAATTTCACGGTCCTGGTCAATACCCCCGAGGCCGCCGTTCGGATTGCCGGCGCCGGGGCCCCGACTGGGGTTGGTTTCGCGTGAGCCTGCCGCAGTCCTCGCTCTTCGTCGAGCAGACGGCCGTCCATCTGCATGTCGAGTTCAGCCTCGCATCGGGTATCGACGATCCCTCGTTGGTGCGTGCCCTCGGCGCGGCGCGCGAAGCGGCCACCTGGCTCGGCGGACCTAACGTGGTGTGGGGGTTCGCACCGTCCCTCTGGCGGCGGCTGTCCGATGGTCGCCTGCCCGAGGACGTGTGTGACTTCGTTGGGGTGGGGCCTGGAAACGCTGCGGGTGTGCCAGTGACCCAGTCAGACATCTGGCTGTGGGTGCACGGCAATGACTACCCCGCCGTGTGGCGAACCGGTTATGACGTGGTCGCCGAACTGACCGAGGTGGCGGCCGTCGACGGCTCCATCCGTGGCTACAAAGCCCCCGACAGTCGCGACCCCACCGGCTTCATCGACGGCACCGAGAACCCGGTGATCGACGAGGCGATGGCCGTCGCCCTGATACCCGACGGCCAGCCCGGCGCCGGCGGCAGCCCTGTGCTGGTGCAGAAGTGGGTCCACGACCTCGCTGCGTTCGAGGCCCTGCCGGTGGCCGCTCAGCAAGACGTGATCGGGCGCACCAAACCCGACAGTGTGCAACTCCCCGACGATGTGATGC
>JAUPKM010000510.1 GCA_030837445.1 Actinomycetota bacterium | reverse complement strand
GTGGCGCGGCAAGCCGGCGGGGATCTGAGGATCGCAGCGCCCGGAGAGCAGGCGGTGGCAGTGCTGGAACTGACCAACCTGAACCGGGTGCTGAAGTCCTACGATCACGCCGACAGCGCCTTTGATGATCCGGCCTGACCCGTACCGTCTTGAGGTGGACTCCGGCCAGGATGCGCTCGGGGAGATTGAGCAACTACTGGCCAGCGCCTGGTCCGCGCATCCCCATATTCCCGAATTGATCCGGACTCAGATCGCCATCGCGACCGGTGAGATCGGTGCCAACATCCTTGAGCATGCGACGGCCGGCCATCTCCTGCGTGTCGCGATGGAGGTCAGAGTGCTGGCGAATGAAGTCTGGGTCGAGTTCACCGACAACGGTGGTCCGTTGCATGTGGACTTGGACGCTGTTTCGCTGCCCGACGATATGGCCGAACGCGGGCGCGGCTTGCCACTGGCCAAGGCCGTACTGGACCGGCTGATCTACGAACGGGACGCGCTGAACCACTGGACTCTGGTCAGCAAGCGATTCGAGCCAGTGATCTAGTTCCACCGGGATCTAGTTCTTTATTGGCTCTTCATTCCCATAGGAAGTGATCGAGAAAGCTGGCACTCTTGATCACATGATGGGCCAACCCTGGGTGTACGACTCGACCACTGGGTGGACCACTCTCAACGAGGTCGAGGACATCCTTGACCGGATGTGGGCGGTCAATTTCCACGTACCCGGCGCCGTTCGTATGGAAGTCGGGATCGCCGCTGCGGAGATCGCGGCCAATATCGTCGAGCACGCGGGTGCGGAGTCCCCGGTGTGGATGCGGATGGAGGCCCGCGTGGGCCTCAGCGATGTCCGGGTGAACTTCACCGACGACGGACCAGCGAGCCCGGTCGAGTTGGAACGCGTAACCCTGCCCCACGAGATGGCCGAGACCGGTCGCGGCCTGGCACTTGCGCAGGCTGTGCTCCAGACGCTGTCGTACCGGTGCAATGGCCTGAACCACTGGACTCTGGTCAGCAAGCCGTTCTGATCTCGCGGCCCCCTTCGCGGGGTTCAGGCCTGGCTGAGATCCCGGTTGGCGTACTTGGCGGTGCGGAACACCGTGACAGCCTCCGAGCGGGAACTGACGCCGAGCTTCGTCAGCACGCTGTGGACGTGATTCTTGACGGTGTGCAGAGTGACTGACAGCCGAGTGGCGATCTGCTGGTTGCTCAGCCCCTGGTCGAGCAGTTCCAGAATCTCGTTCTCCCGGGCGGTCAGCGATCCGGTGCTGGAGTCAGGGTTTGTCTGCGCAGCGAAGGCGTAAACCCGCTTCATCAGGATGGCAGAGACCTCCGGTGAGCACAGCGCCTGGCCATTGCCGGCGCTGCGCACCATGTCCAGGAGGTCAGCGAAGGACTCCGACCGCAAGTGCAACCCGGCGACGCCGGCCTCGGCGGCGGCAACGATGTCCGATTCGCGGTCCATCGAGAGTCCGTAGACCACCACCTTGGTATTCGGGTCGATATCGCCGCTGACCTGAAGCAGCATCGCGCTGTCGGCGGTGCCGACATTGAGCAGGATCACGTCGGGGGCCCCCGGCGTCTACCTGGCTGAACAGTGACGGGAGATCCCAGGCTTCGCCGGCTTCGACCCCATGCACCCGCAGCTGGGCGGCGAGGCATTCCCGATTGAGTCGCCCGTCGTCGATGATGACGATCCGACTGCCGGGCACGCTCCGATGGTAGCCGTGCGTGCCCCCGAACGGATCCTGGCGAATCCGGCACGTTTGGGTTCGCCGGTGAAACCCCAGCATGAATGGGGGGATCTAGTACCTATTTGACTCCTGTGATTCATTTCGGCAAATGACTGTCGGCCGGATGATTACGGGTGGTTTAACTTCCGGCGGACGTTCCGTCGGATTCACGGGCCGAAAGGAGGTCGCCGATGACCACCATGACGAACGCGTCCACACGATCCCTGGTCGCCGAGAGGCCGAACACCGAGGGTCCGTTGCTCGATGCCCCTGCGGTGGTGCTCGATGCCCCTGCGGTGGTGCTCGATGCTCCCGCGGTGGAAGGTGCGGGGGCAAGCGTCCCGGACTTCCACGTCGGTGTTCAGGGGAAGGTCATGATCGCGTCCGCCGGGGTCGCGATGCTCGCCGCCGCCGCACTTTACGTCTATGGCCAACTTGCCCCTGGCGTCTGATCAGACTGATGAGCGTCGATCTCGAGAGCATGTCCGCCCTGGCGTTCTCCATCTACGGGCACCTGCCCGGTTCATAGGTCTCGATCCCATGCAGATCCTCCGCCCGAGAACGGGCGGGGGATCTGCGTTGTGTGGGCCGGACCGGAGGGGGCTGAACTGCGAAAGCGCCCCCGCCGCAGCACACTGGTAGCCCAGGATTCGCAATGAGGACTCAGATTGAGGAGCGGGACTAGCACAATGGGGGCCATGTCGGGGGTGGGCCGCGGGGTGGCCGTGATGCTGGTCGGACTGATGTCGTTCGGGTTCCTGGGGGCGGGCGTTCCGGCCGGATACGCTGCCCCGGACCCCACCGACACACCCGCACCGCCCGGATCGGAGTCGTCCGTCCAGTCGGCGGACGACCGGCCAGCGGCCGGCGCAACGGTCTTCTCGCTGACCGATATGGGAACCCCGACCCCGCTGACCTTCTACGGGGACCAGGGCACCGCCGAGCTGACCTTCCCCGTCCCGCGTGGCCTGGCGCCGCAGACTCTCAACGCCACCGTCGAACTGCCGGTCAACGTCCGCTCCGGGACCTTGTCGGTGATGCAACAGGAACGCACCATCGCCCGGATACCGCTGCCGACCACCGACCTGGCGCCGATCGTGATCCCGTTGGCCGGGGTCGCGATCGCGGACAACTCGGTGACCGTCACCCTGCGGACCTACCTGGTGCCGGTGGAGGGCTACTGCCTGGATCCCACCAACCCGCTTCGTCTGACCAATGCCGCCGTGACGTTCGGTGGGGACGAACAACCGCCCGCCACGGAGGCCGAGTTCCTGCCCCCGATCCTGCGCAAGCTCACCATCGCGATCCCGCCCAAGCCGGAACGGGCCGAATCGGATGCCGCCGTCCGCCTCGCGGCGGCGGTGACCGCGCGGTACGGCCAGCAGCCCACCCGGATCGTGGTGGTGCCGTCCGTGCCGCCCCCGCCGCCGGCGGGC
>JAUPKM010000509.1 GCA_030837445.1 Actinomycetota bacterium | reverse complement strand
TGCTCAGCGGGAGTCATCCCACCACCCTGCGCGTATCTCATACAGGTATGGACACATCACCCACAGCACTCAGACCGGGACCAACAGCCCATCCCGCCAAGGCTCATTGATCCGCTGTAGAACGTCGGCCACCTGAACCGGTCGTTCATGGGCTCCGGATGCCACGCGCGGTACGCCAAGGCGGCCAGCAGTTGCTGCGGCCGGGTCCACTCGTCCTCCAAGATCACCGTCCGACGCTGCGACAACGACCGGCGCCCAGTGACGACAGCATCATGCGGCACGCCGTCGCCCTGACCCCGAGTCCTGCGTCTGGGGAACGATGGTTCGTGACGGAACGTATCTGCTAGTTACCCGAGTGGGATGTGCTCGGCTTGAGCCTCGGTGGCACGAGCACGGAGCGACGACAGGTGGAGTCCCTTGGCGGCTGGCAGCGCGCAGCACCTCGCCGGTGATGCCGATGGAGCCCGCGTTCCCAGCAGCGGTTCAGGGACGCGGCGCCGAAGTCATGGCTGCAGCACTTCGGGGCGCGGTGGCGAGAGGGCTGTCACTGGTTCGAGCGGGCGTGAGCGGACCGCGTCGCCCGACAAGTGAATACGGTGACACCGGGCAGGTCGTCTTCCCTGGTTCTTCCGTCGTGCCTGGTCGGAGACTTGTCCGGCCAGCGCCGGAAAGATGAGGAAGTCGCCAGTGATTATGAGCAAATGATCCTTCCGTTCCCGGTGTCTGTCGGGCGATAGTCGCCCGTTGGGCGCCCGGTGGCACCGCGGTGCTCTCCCGTGGTGGGGGGCCTGGGCCAGCCGTGAGGCGGTGTCGGTCGCGGTCGGTGACGGGGCCGTCGGGTCGTGAGCGGATGGATGCACCCGGAGATGGTTGATATGTCGGTGAGTGGACGTCGGGACACCTAGCCCGCCTACCCCGAACCAGCAGAACAGGAGGCGAAGATCCACAACGCAGAACGAGAAGCCGGACCTACCTCACCAAGGAATGATCAAGGCTAGTCAGCGCTCCTGGAGAGGAGGAAGCAGTAGGCGCCGCCCTCGCTGCCCACCACGATCGAGGTGCTATCCGGTGTCCATGCGAGTGATGTAACCGTGCGATTCATGTTGTGCATTGCCAGAAGTGCCCCATCGTCGAGGCGCCGGACTGAAAGGGTTGGTCCCGCGAGGGCAACCAGACGCCCGTCCGGAGATACGGACAGCAGGCGGGGCGGCCAGTGCTCGAAGATCCCATCCTCATCGAGCGGAACAGCGTAACTGGCCAGCGTGTCGTCGATGGACAGCACGACGAGGTGCGATGGATCAGTCAGGAGGACAAGGCGA
This sequence comes from Actinomycetota bacterium, assembly GCA_030837445.1. Taxonomy (GTDB): domain Bacteria; phylum Actinomycetota; class Actinomycetes; order S36-B12; family UBA10799; genus JACJWR01. Next base: position 5,764 of record JAUPKM010000509.1, on the reverse strand, counting down.
GCGTCATCCAGGGTGGCTGCGATCTGCTGCAGGCCTATCCCGTCCGGCAGGGCGGCGGTGGCTTGCGGTCTCACGGTCGGCAGGTCGAAGACACGTACCCTTGTGGGTTCCGCAATGCAGATCGAGGTGCCGGATGGTGTGAAGGCGAGTGCGGTCGGGCGCTCGTCGAGTTGGGGTGAGGGGAGTGTCTGCCTGGTCTGTGTGTGCCAGACCCTTACCCCCTCGTCCGTCAGTGCTGCCGCGTACTGTCCATCGGGTGAGAAGGCGGCCTCGCGGATGACTCCTAGGTTCGCGGGAAGCCTACTGGCTTTCTTGGTCGCAAAGCTTAGGATCCGAACGTCGTCGTTGATGGCATGGGCGAGTTGCTCGGTGCTCAGGGCGAGACTCATGCCCAGCGGGGTGGGTGCGGTCCATGAACTGGGGAAGGTGGCAACTATGGAATCCCGGGACGTCTCGTAGACGATGATCTCTTCATTGCTGATGGTGGCGAGGAGTTCTCCGTTGTCACTGAGGGCAAGTGCCCATCCGTAGTGGTCGCGGTCGAGTCGGTGGGGTGTCGGGTGTGGGGTGTGGCCGGTGGAGTCTCCGCAGGCGGTCTCCTCTGTCGAGATCGTTGGGCCGTGGTCTGCGCTGATGAACCAGCGCCCGTCGCCGGACAAGGCTACCGGCTCGTGGGTGGAAATCAGTGTCGACTCTCTCGAGAGCGCTACGTGTGGTGGGTGGTGGAGGGATGTTCCGGACCTCGATGTCCGTCTGCCTTGGTTGATGTCCCAGCGCTCCAGATCTGAACCGCAGAAAGCGAGGATCTCGTCCGAATTGGGGGCGGACAACGCCTTGATCGGCGCCCCGAGATACTCTCCGCCCATGGTGGTTCGCAGGGTTCCACTCGCGGTATCCCAAATCCAGATCGTTCCGTAGTAGTCTCCTGCGGCCAGCCAGGTGCCGTCGGGGGAGAAGGCGAGCGAGGATACGTCCCGCATGAACGTCGCCATTGTCGTAAGGGATACACCGGAATTGACGTCCCACGCCCGGACGGCGAGATCGTCCACGGTGAACAGGACCTCACTGTCGGCCGACACGCGAATCTGCCGTATCGCGCCGGTGGTGGAGCTGACGTCGAATGCCGTGATCGACGATCCTTGGCGTGTCCACACCGAAAGCTTGCCGTGCTGTTCGGTGGCCAACCACTCCCCATTTGGTGCAATAGCGACCTTGGGTGGTGTGTCCTCTTCGTGGGCCAGGGTGGCGTGCAATTTGCCGGTGGCGATCTCACGGAGGTGGACCTCCCCTCCCTGGACGGAGAGGGCGGCCATGCTTGCGTCCGGGAACACGTGGGCACTGTCCACTGGCCGGCTCAGGCCAAGACTGTCGCTCGATCGTGCCTGCGACGGCTCCCAGATCCGGACCTCTCCTCCGCCGCTGGCGTACAGGAGTTCTCCGTTCGGCGAGAAGGCGAGCGCTGCGAGTCCTTCCTGTCCGCCCAGGCGTGCGATCAACGCGAAGTCATGGGTGGCATCCCAGACGAGCGCTTCACCGTCGCTGCGCCCCGCCGCGAGGCGCCGACCATCTGCCGAGACGGTAATGAAACGTGCCGGGCCGGCGTCCCCCAAAGTGGTGATCAAGCGGCCGGTGCCGGTGTCCCACACCTCCAGGCCGTCCTTGCTCGATCCCGCGACCCAGGAAGCATCGGGTGCGGCCGCCACGTGGTAGGTGAGCCTGCGCATCAGGTGGCTGCGGGCGCCGTAGGCTTGCAAGGGAAGTCCGTCCGGCAGGCTCCACAGATATACACCGTACCCTGCGGAAACAACTTTGCTGCCGTCCGCCGTTACGACGGCATCGATGGACGGGCGATCGCTCGGAGGGTCCGGGCACCATCGGCTGAAGGCTTCCCAGGGGTCTTCGGGCAATCGCGCGCCGGTCGAGGCGTCCCACATCTTGATCAAACCGTCGTTGCCCGTGGTGATCACTTTCGAGCTGTCAGGGGTGAAGATGGCCGACCAGAGGATGCCGGGCTCGCTGTAGTGCCAGATCCCCCGGCCGCTCCCGGCATCCCTTACCGCGACGCTGCCGCCCCCGACGGTCGCGATCCTCTGACCGTCGGGAGAGATCGAGATCCGTCGAACCTGCTGGTCACAAGGGTATATGGCCCCCACCTCCCTCGTCGTCGTGTCGACGACGGCGAGGCCCGCGTTGGTCATGACGACCAGCCACGCCCCCTGGGGGGAGACGGCCATGGCATTGCTCTGTCCCCAGCCTGTAGGGATCTTCAGAACATGTCGCAGGGCAGGGCTTGCGTTGTCCGGAAAGATCCAACGTGTGACCAGCCGTGTCCCCGGACGCCGAGCGTCGACCGCTTCCGACTCCTGCGCCCATTGGGGTTCGCCCCTGAGCGCGTTGAGGAGGAACTCGGCCGTTGCGGGACGGTCCTCGGCGAGCATGTGGGCCACCCGTCCGAGAAAGCTGGACAGCTCTTGGGCGCGTCTCGTCCGGACCAGTGCCAGATCGGAGAGCAAGCCGGTGATGCCGACGCGTGGGAGTCGATGGACCGCCCAGCCGATGTTGCACGCCACCGCCTCCGCATGAGCGGGCTGGCCCGATTCCAGAAGATGTCTGACGAGGTGCCTTTCGGCGTAGTCTCGTACGTCCTCATCGAATCCCCACCAGGCCGAGGTGGGGTTGTCTGCTCGCATTGGTAGGGCCATGTCGGCCGTCAGTGCGTCGACCACAGTTTCAGCCAGTCTTCGCTGCCGTCCCTTGTCGAGCCTCGTCCGCAGGTATGCGCGGATCACGGCGTGGAGCCTCACTCGCGGCCCGGGCGGGGTGTCCAGCCGGTAGGACGCCAGCAAGGACAGGTCGGCCAGTCGTCGGGTGAACGTCCGGCACCATGCTGGTGTCTTATCGCCAGTCTGTTTCCAGTACCGGGCGAGCACGGTCAATGGAACACCGATGTCCTCACCGAACACCGCCAGCTCGAGGTACCTGCTCTGCTCCTCAGGGGAAAGGCGGTCCAGGCTGACCTGCAGGGTGGCGGAAACTGCCGAGTTCCGATCCGTGGCGACGGTGACATCCAGTGCTGTGAGGCCCGCGGTGACGAGCTGGTCGCGGACGTCCCCGAGGGCTTGGGCGGGCGTCGCGCCGGCCGTGTGGTCAGCTCTGGCTGCACCGTTGACCAGGCTCAGAAGGAGCGGCCATCGACCGGTCACCCTGAGAACGTCGGCCACCACGGGAGCGGGAAGCTCCTGCAAGTCCGTGGCCAGCAGCTGGGCGGCCTCGTCGTCGGTCATCGCGTCGACGTCCACCCGCACTGACCCGTCGGGCAGGACGGAATGCTGGCGGGTGGTGACCAGTCGCACGGTGCTGGGTCCACCGGACAGGAACGGCTCCACCTGCCGCCGATCCCAGGCGTCGTCCAGTACCAGTAGCATCCGCCGAGGCCCCAGTGCCTCGCCCAGGGCGGCGCCGGCCAAGAGCGGATCGGTGTGTGGTGGCTTGACACCGGTGAGGGCGGCACTGGCGTCGTCGATCCGGTCGGCCAGCTCCGCTCCCGTGAGCTGATCGCCGAGGGTCACCCACAGGATTCCGTCCGGGAACCGATCACGTACCTCGGCATGGTGCACCAGCATCCGCACCAACGTGGTCTTCCCAAACCCTCCGGCGCCCGCCAGCCCCGTCGTCATCGCGACCACCGATGCCCCTGCATCGACCGTCGGCCGAGCCGGCTCAGGGCCATCGAGGGCGCTCAGGTGGTCCACCAAGCGCTGGATCAGGCCCGGGCGGGGCACGTCACCTGGCCTGGGCGGAGGGACGGCGAACACCGGACCGCGGTTCTGCGCCGCCGAGCTGGGGCCGTCGCCGGCGTGGATGATCACTTGGACGTTGCCATCGCCCACCTGAATGTCTTGACTATGCGCGATCCGCACGTCCTGCCGTGCGTCGTTCACCAAGGGGTTCTGCTGATCGGCGATAAGATCTTCGTCTTCGTGCGGCGGTAAAGGTGGACCCTGCTCGTGCGGCTCAGGTTCCAGTACGCCGTCCTGCCTCGGCGGTTGCCGTTGGGCTTCGGGGTCACCGATGTCATCCCCCGAGGGATCCCTTGGTCCGTGGCCCGTCATGGGCGGTGCCGACGGTCGGTGGAGTAGTTGATCTGGGTGTTGCCGTCACCGACCTGAATCCCTTCGCTGTCCTCGATCCGCACGGAGCATTTGGAGGCGAAGGGCGTGGTCTCCGAGGCCGCCGCCGTCGAGTTCGCCCCGGGGGAGGCTGCTGCGTCGGGGTGTGGTGGAGCCGCGGGCCGGGCCTCGTCCGTGCGGGCAGGGCCTACGTGCGGCGGTGCCGCGGAGTCTGTGAGGCCTGCGAGATCTGTGAGGAGATGGTGCTTGACGGTGGCGGCGGTGCGGTTCCCGGGGGCGGAGGGATCGAGGATGGTGAAGTGGTTGCCGGCCAGGGCGCTTGCGCCGGGGAAGGTGCTCTTGGCGGACGCGGGCGTGACCACGTTGTCGGCGTTCCCTGCGTAGACGTGGAGCGGGATACGGCACTGGTGGTCGTCGTTGCCGGCGGCGTTGACGATGCGCTGGAGGACGGTGCGTTGGGTGTCGGTGACCTGCTTGTCGAGCACGTCCAGGCTGGCGGCTTGGGGATGGCGGCCGAATCCGAGGGCGTGGCGCAGGGAACGTAGGTACTCCGAGCCACCGCTGGGGCAGGCCAGCATGACGATCGCTCGAATGCGTGCCAGCTCGCGGCCGCGGCCCTCGGCGAGCATCCAGTCAAGGAAACGTTGAAGGATCAGGCCGCCCTGGCTGTGGGTCACGATCGCCAGATGTTCGGCGTTGGCGAGCGGGACGGTGAACTCCGTGGCGAACGTCTGCGCGACGTCGTCGTAGTCGGGGACGCGGGTCGTCGACAGCGGCAGCCGCGGCTTCCTAGGGGAGGGGTAGCCGAAGGCGTGGATGCGCAGGCCCCGCAGGTCCTCGTCCGCGGTCCAGACCGCCGACAGCCGTTCCCACGTGGCCGGCGAGGACCAGAAGCCATGGATCGTCACCAGGGTTGCATCGATCATCGCCCGACCTCCGGGCCCAGAGTACCCGCGCCGACGCAGTCTGTGACCGCCGATCGGGACTGGGACTGGCGGTCAGCACGCTCGAGGACCTCGAACCTCGGCGTGGAGCCCTTCCCCGTCCATGCTGATCGGCGACTCGAGTCAGCACCGACCCGCCATCGCCAGCCTGACCGTCATCGACGAACCTCGACCTGGTCTGGTCAGGTTTCAGATTGGTTCAGCCCGGATCCGTTCCGGGCCTTCCCAACACCGCAGGTCAAACGAGTGAGGCAGCCCTTCTGTAAAGCCGTCGGCTGGGTGGAGCCGTGGTCGGCCGGGCTTGGGATGCACGATCTTGAGGGTGGTGGGTCTACGAGAAGGTGTTGTGCTGGGTGCTGTGGTCGCCGATCTGGACGCCCTGGGCGTCGCGGACGTCGACGGTGTACTTGCCGTGGCGTGAGCCGTCGTCGTCCATCAGTCGCGTGAGCGCTTGGGCGAGTGCGACGATCCGTGGGTCGTCCGCGGCACCGGCCTGCTGGATCTTCTTGGCTAGGGGCTTCTCGTAGGTGTCGGGGTCTTCCTCGTGCTCGTCGAGGACCTCGACCGAGACCTGTCGTTCGGCGAACCGTGCCGCCACCGCGGTCTTGAGCGCGCCGTAGGCGTCCTTCACCGCCGTCGTCGCGGTCTCGCCCGCGCCCTTGAGGGCGCCTGCTGCGAGCGCGCCCACGA
>JAUPKM010000508.1 GCA_030837445.1 Actinomycetota bacterium | reverse complement strand
GTGTACCCGCAACTGCACCCGAACCCGTCGATCGCTGGGGGCGGACGGCGGCACAGAGCACCGAACTGCAGCGGATCATGACTGCCCTGCTGGCGCGGGTCCAGGCCATCGTCCAGCCCACAGGGGATGGCTTCACCGTCGCGCCGGGTGCTACCACAAAGGACGTGATCGAGGCGCAATACCAGGCCCTGGAGGTCAAGAACAAGAGCGCGGATCCAGCCGTGCAGGACCAGGCCAGCCGGCTCTGGGAGTACGCCGGGCAGTGGTTGGAGCAGCAGAAGGCGGGGGTACCTGCCAGTGAACCGTCTCCACAGAGCGGGACGGTGGCGACCGGCATCGAGCAGACTCACCTCCGGCTGACCGACCAACAGTCCGCTGTCGTGCAGTCGCTCCGGGCCGTTCCGCAGGCGGACCCTGTCGCGAGACTCCGGCTATGGCAAGCGCGCCAGGGCCTCTTGAAGTACGAGTTGACCGACGACCAGGGGCCCCGGTACGGATTGATTCTGGCCAATGGCAAGCAGTTGACGGGTCTCGGCACCTCCCAGTCTCCCCCATCGCCCGACCCGGCTGGTCAGGCGTGGCGCCTGATTGAGGACACGACGGCGCAAGAGGCGTCCGTAAATCCCCCATCCGCCCCAACCAGTGGTACAATGGTCACAGGAGGTGAACAAGGTGGACGAGCAGAGCAAGGACAAGGCCGCCAACCCGTACCTATCGAGCAGCCCGGAGGCAGAGGCGGTCGAGATCAGGGAGCGGTGGCAGCGCCGGGAGCCCCGACGGTATCGGGAACTGAAGAAGTCGGGGGAGCTCGAAGCGGAGTCGCTCCGGGTGGCCCGGCAGATCAGGGAGCAGGCGCTGGCTATGACGAAGGCCGGGGAGCACCCGCTCACGGCCTGGTGGCAGGCCCAGCGCATGGCGGCGGGGCTCGAGCCGGACTAGTCGATCAGGGTGTCTCGGCTGGTGGGAACGCCGAGACGAACATCACCCCCAGGACCGTCGAGCACCAGGCGCAGCCAGATTCCCCGGCTACGCCTGGTGTCGATTATGTCATCACCGAAGACGACCGAATCGGCGAGGGCGGTAACGTCCAGAAGTACCGCCAGAACGTCGAGGCGATCAAGTTACTGCAGCGCATCTGGCAGGAGCACCGGCACGCCACGCCCGAGGAGCAGGCGCTCCTCGTCAAGTACGTTGGGTGGGGCGGTCTGGCCGAGTCGTTCAAGCCGTCGGCCACGTGGGAGGACTGGACTGCTCGGACTGAGAGAGCCAGCCGCTACAAGGAACTGCACGACCTCTTGGGCGAAGAGGCGTTCAACCAGGCCGCTAACAGCACCCGGGCCGCTCACTACACGGCCCCGCCAGTCGTCCAGGCGATGTGGCACGCGGCGGCGAGACTTGGCATCGGCAATCTCCAGAAGGTCCGGGCGCTAGAACCATCGGCAGGTATTGGTCACTTCCTCGGCCTGATGCCGCGGGGCCTGCACGCCAAGACCGTCTGGTCGGTCGGCGAGTACGACGTGACGACGGCCGGGATACTGGAGCAACTCTACCCGAACGCTGACCACCAGATCACGCGGCCTGGCGACGTGCGGCGAACGGGCTTCCAGGACGCTGCTTACCCTGAGGGTGCCTATGACCTGGTGATCTCAAACATCCCATTCGTGGGAAGTGTCTCCGATCTCAAGGTTGGCAGCCAGGGCATCGCCACGGCCCGGATGCTGTCCCAGCGCATCGACGGCTACTTCTTCGCCAAGGCGCTGGACAAGGCACGACCGGGAGGCGTCATCGCCTTCATCACGACGACAGGCACGTTGAACTCACCGCAGATGCAGCGGGTCCGCGACTACCTTGCCGATCGGGTCGAGCTCCTGGGGGCCTACCGGATGCCCGGAGGGACGTTCATGAAGAACGCCGGCACGATGGTCGTGTCGGATATGGTCTTCATGCGGAAGCTTCGGCCCGGCGAGTCTCCGACAAGCCGCGAGTGGGCCAAGACTGTCGAGCGGACGCAGGACATTCCAGGCGAGTACAAGGATGCGGATGGGAACTACCGGTCTGACTATACCTACAATGTGTCCCGGTACTTCGTGGATCATCCTGAGAACATCCTGGGCACAGTCGCCTTCACCGGCTCGATGTACCCCGGCCAGCTCTACAACGTGGAGCCGGACACGACCCGACCCTTCGAGGAGCAACTGACCGAGGCGCTTGACCGACTGCCCGAGAATGTCGTGGTGCCCTACGTCCCCGAGACGAGGTTGACTCCCACGCTCACCGACCCGCGAATCGTGAACGCCGTCAAGGAGAGTGCCTACGTCTTTGCGAAGGACGAGAGTGGCGTCGAGCGCCTCTACGTGCGTCACGGTGGCAAGCTGCTCTTGGTCGAGCGGAAGGTGGGGCTGGAGGCGTTCACCCGGCGCGTCCGTGGCATGCTCGACATCCGGGATCAGGCTCGCAACCTGCTTGCACTGGAGAGGACCGGTGCCGGCCAGGACGAAATCGTCAGTGCTCGCCAGCGGCTGAATCAGACGTATGACGCCTTTGTGGTGCAGTACGGGCCGCTGAACATTCAGGCTAACCAGAGCGCCATCGGCGGGGATCCTGATGCCTTCTTCCTCCGTGGCATCGAGGATTGGGACGACGATCGGGCCAAGCGCATCGATGCGGCCATCCGCACAAAGGATGGTCTCGACTGGTCACGCCTGAGGAAAGAACTCCGCGACGAGACCAAGATGCCGATGTTCCGCACCGATGTCGTCGCTGCCCCGAATCCCGTCGTACACGTCGATAGCGTGACCGATGCCCTACTGGTCAGCCTCGATCAACGTGGCGGACTGGATCCGGACTACCTGGCACAGTTGACCGGCCGGCCGAAGGGCGAGGTCATCCAGGAGCTTATCGACAAGGGACTGATCCTGATCGACCCGCAGACCGAGACGGCGGTGCTTGCCGAGGAGTACCTGGCGGGCAACGTCAAGGAGAAGCTCCGGATAGCGGAGCTCTTCGCCCGCAAAGAGCCACGGTACGAGGCGAACGTCAAGGCACTAAGGGCGGCACTCCCGGCCGACGTCCGGATTGGCAAGATTCAAGTGATGCTCGGTGCGCCGTGGGTGCCGGCGTCTGACTACACGGACTTCGCCAACCAGTTGCTGGAGACCAGGGTAGCCAAGAATCAGGGCGTCGTCCAGTACTCGGCACCGGCCGCGAGCTTCAGTTGGCAGAAAGAGCCGAAGGTTAACGGGGCGGTCCAGTTCTCCAAGTGGGGCACATCACGTGTCGGTGCTGACGATCTCCTGATGCTGGCACTGAACGGCAAGCATGCACGAGTGACCGATCCAGGACCGGACAACACGCGCATCTTCAACCCGAGTGCGACGACTGCCGCTCTAGGGCAACAGGATGCGATCCGGGCCGAGTTCCAGCAGTGGATCTGGGCGGACTCGGCGCGGGCCGAACGGCTGGCGAAGAAGTACAACGACGAGTTGAATACCCACCGGGATCGAGAGTGGGACGGTTCGCACCTGACGTTCCCCGGGATGACCAAGGGCACGCCCGAGAAGCCTTTTTCTCTGCACAAGTGGCAGAAGAATGCCGCCTGGCGAATGATCCGGGGTGGGCCGACGCTGCTGGCACACGGTGTTGGGACCGGGAAGACGTATAGCATGATCGCTGCGGCGATGGAGAAGCGCCGGCTCGGCCTTGCCCGGAAGAACCTCTTGGTCGTGCCCAACAGCGTGGTCGAGCAGTCTGCCCGAATGTGGCGTTTCCTCTATCCCGACGCGACACTGCTTGTTGTTCGACCCAAGGACTTCGATAAGGATAACCGCAACACCCTGATGGCCCGGATTGCCACGGGGGATTGGGATGGCGTAATCATCGCCCACAGCCAGCTAATCAAGCTCGGCAACAATGATGCCGTGATGGCTCGCTTCATCAATGACCAGCTCCAGGAGATGCGGGACATTCTACACGAACTGGACGAGGAGCAGCGCCGTCAGGGGAACAAGCCGCGACGTTCGAGGGGATCACCCGAGAAGGTGATCCAGGCGCGGATTGACGCGATGCAGAAGCGCCTGGATGATCTGAACGCTGCCATCATCGCTCGGCAAGACCTGACTATGACCTGGGAAGACATCGGAATCGACAGTCTGTTCATCGACGAGGCGGACCTTTTCAAGAACCTAGGCTTCGTCACCCAGCGCGACCGGGTCAAGGGACTGCCGAACACCCAGTCGCAACGGGCCTTCGACGCCTTCGTCAAGGTGCAGACGATCCTGGAGGCCCACCACGGGCAGGGCGTCGTGTTCGCCACGGGCACGCCGATCAGCAACACCATCGCCGAGTGCTGGACGATGATGCGCTACCTGATGCACGGCACCCTCGAGAAAATCGGGATGCACCGTTTCGACGCCTGGGCCAACACCTATGGCGAGACATCGACGAGGATGGAGCAAGCAGTCTCGGGGGTCTTCGTCCCGACCGAGCGGTTCCGGCGATTCCAGAACGCGGCTGAGCTGATGACGCTCTTCCGGCAGGTTGCCGATGTGCTTGACCCCGCGACCGTCGAGCTTCCCATACCCCGATTGCTCGGCGGGAAACGCGACATCATCATCGCTCACGCCACTGATAAGTTCTGGGAGATTCAGCGGGACATCGAAGCCCGTGAGGCAGCGATCAAACGTGGGGGTGTCAATCCGAAAGACGATAACATGCTGAAGCTTGTCGGGGACGGTCGGAAGAATGCCCTCTTCAACTCCGACAAGTTGCAGCGAGTGGCCGAAGAGGTCCATAGAATCTGGACCGAGACGAAGGGCGACCGGGGCGCGCAGGCGATTCTGCTCGATCTCGGTGTGCCCAAGGTGCTTGGGGAAGAGGGGAAGAAGAGCAAGGCCGCGCAGGAGGTTGCCAGGCGCAAGGCCGAGAACGAGGCAGCGGAGAGTGGTCAGGAGGAGCCATCTTCTGGCGTTGTCTCGACGGCGGTTCAGGAGGCGCTCGCGGAGCTTAACGACGACGATGTGATCGGGGTACTGACCGACGAGGAGAAGCGGGCCGAGAACGACGCCTACAACCGGATTAAGGACTATCTGGTCGCCGCTGGCGTCCCTCGGGAGGAAGTCGTCTTCGCAACTGAGTACGAGGGCAAGAAGCTCCAACAGGTCTTCGAGAGCGTGAACGAGGGGCGGATCCGGGTCATCGTCGGCTCGACGGAGAAGATCGGCGCTGGCGTCAACATCCAGAAGCGCCTTGCCGCACTGCATCATGTCGATGCTCCGTGGCGCCCGCGAGATGTGGAGCAGCGCGAGGGGCGACTGCTCCGGCAGGGGAACGAGGTCTACGGACCGAAGGCGTGGAGTTACGACGAGAACGACCACATTACCATAACCGACCCCGGCAAGGGTGTGCGGATCTTCGCCTACGCGACCGAGCGATCGATGGACGGGTTCATCTGGCAGACCATCGACGAGAAGATCCGGGGTATCAACCAACTCATGCGGCCCGGCTTCTCCGAGCGCACCGTGGAGGATATTCAAGACCTGTCGGATGCCAGCGCCGAGATCCGGGCAGGGATGTGGGATAACCCGCTGATCATGCGACGTGCCCAGGTCGAGGCCGAGCTTGGCGTGCTCCGGATGCTCTACTCCTCGTGGCTGACCCGGGTGACTGATGCACGGAGTCAGGTCGAATGGCTGCCACAGTCTATCGCCAGAACGCGGGCCACAATCGCGGAGATGGAACGTGACATCACGCTGGCGAGGACCGCGAAGCAGGTCGTTCGGGTTAATGAACGTACATTCGATCTGGCAACTTCTGACGCACGAAGGGAGGCCGGAGACGCTCTTGTCGAACAGATGACAAAGAGCCTCGGGCGCGCCATCAAGTCCATCAAGGTCGGAGAGTACTGGGGATTCGACGTGATGATTCACGCCGAACCGGCGTCGTATTATGTCGATGTAGAACCCACGGACCGCGATAAGCAACTGGGCATTAAGCGGAGGATACTACAACAGCGGCCCGGCGCGTTGATCGGACTTCGCAACGGGGGCCACCCCGACGGGACGATCTACTGGATCTCCCAGCGTTACGACTCGGGAGACATTCCCACGGGTGGACTCGTGGTGTACTCCATGACCGACGAATGGCGTAGACTCAACGGATCACTGAATCATGCACAGGATACACTCGTCGTCCAGGAGCAGAGCCTCAAGACCTACCGCGAGCAGGTCCGGGCAAGGTTCTCCGAGGCGGCGCACATGCGCGGACTGCTGCAAGAGCAGCGTGACATTGAGAGGAGTCTGCTTCCGCCGCCGCCTACCGACGAGCACGGGAACCCGCTTGCGCCAGTCGAGCCGGAGCGGCTACTGCCGACCGTGTTGGAGCAGTTGCCGGGCGAGGCAGAACCAACTACCGAGGAGGCGCCACAACCTGTTACCGAGCAAGTACCGATCGAGGCACCTTCCCCTGTGGCAGAAACCCCGGTGGTCACTGCGCCTACAGAGGAGATCCCTCCCCCGGTCGAGACGACTCCGGCTGTCGAGACACCGCCAGTAACCGAACCCACGACTACCGGTGAGGCCGAAGTTGGCACCGCGCCCGTGTCCGAACAGCCACCGGTGGAGCCGGTCCCTCCAGCCGAGACTATGCCTCCATCAGATCAGACCGCCATCGCCCGCCTGCGTCGCGAGGCCCGTGAGGGTACGCCCGGCGCACCACCACCTGGCCCATCCCCCGAGGTCAGTCCGGAGTTCCTACGACCGACTCAGCCAGAACCGACGGGCACAGGCCCCCGCTACGACCCATTCCTCGTTCGCTACACCGAGCCGGCCGAGACCCGCCCGCTACCATCAGTCACAGAGCGCCAGACGGGCCAGGTCGAGAAGTGGACCGCACCCTTCGAGAAGAACGGGATGCCCCACAGGGTGCTGGTGAGCGAGGACGGCCGGACCATCGTTGAGTACACGACGAAGACCGGCAAGACCGAGTGGACCCGTGCCGTCGAGAAGGACGGCACGCTCGGCGGCTGGCTGAAGCCTCGCGAGGGCACGACGGCCTGGACGGTGGTCAAGGACTATGCGGGGAAGGTGGTCGAGGCAGGCGAGAAGCCCGCCGCGCAGGCACCGACATCTGGCCCAACACGCCTGGTTCCACCCGAGCCGCCGGGGGCGTACACCGGGCCGGTGACGGTAGAGGAGATCGCAGGGCGCCGAACGCGGGGAGCACTCTCGGGTACCGAGGCGCGCCGTCTCGATCAGTACGTCAAGACGGGCAAGGTTCCCGGGGGCATGGTCTACGACGAGGGCAGCCGGAAGGTCGTGGTGCAGAGGGTCAGTCCGGCGCCGGCGGTGACGGCACCCGAGCAACCGGTTACGCCCGTAGAGGTGCCACCCACTACTCAGGCGCCCGAGCCTACAGCTACACCCGCCAACGCCCCCACGACGCCCTACACCGCTACCGCCTTCCGCCAGGACCTGATCGGCCAGTTCCACGCCACGCCGGAGCAGGCCGATGCCGCGATGGCACTCGTCGAGGCTCGGGCGCGGGTGCTCGGGATGGCGCCGGACGAGTATGTGGCGAAGAGGGTAGTGGGGACGGAGACGGGGCAGCTTCCAACTGGGCCAGCAGTCCTGCAAGGCGAAACCAGGACACTTCCCCAGAACGAGAAGGGCGCCGCCGAGTTCCTCGCAGACGGCCGGGTCGTCCTGCACGCTCTCGAAGGCGCGGACATCTCGACGGTCGTCCACGAGTTGGGACACGTCTTCCGCCGCGACCTACCCGCCGAAGACCTGACTATCGCTGGTGAGTGGGCCGGGGCGAAGGATGGCGTCTGGGATATCGCCGCCGAGGAGAAGTTCGCCCGGGGCTTCGAGCGGTATCTGGCCGATGGGTCGGCGCCGAGTGATGCGCTCCGGGCCGTCTTCCAGAAGTTCAAGGAATGGTTGGCGAACATCTATCGCAGCATCCAGGGCAGCGCCATCGACGTGAATCTCACGGACGAGGTCCGGGGCGTGTTCGACCGGATGCTCTCCGAGACGCCATTGCCGAGGGAGACGGCGGCTGCCGAGACTACCACACCCGAGCAGCCAGCTCCCACTACCGAGCCGGTCGCCGCAGAGCAGCCACCGGCCGAGGTCCCTGCCGTGCCCGCAGAGCAGCCGGCAGAGGCCGCACAGCCACCCGCGACGACTCCCCCGACCCCGCCAACCGGCACCGCGCCAGCGGAGGGTGTCCCCGACGATCAGGTGATGTTCCTTCACCTGGTGGGCACCGGGTACTGGTCGCTGCCGAAGGCGCTGGCCGAGAAGGCGATAGCTGCCTACAAGGTGGCCCGTCCGGGCAAGGAGAAGATTGGCTGGGACGAGTCGATTGCCCTCGCCAGCCAGTACGCCGGCCTCTCCCCGAAGGACATGGCCGAGTTGTGGCGAGACGCACCGCCAGCCCAGATCACGGCCGATCTGCAAGTAGTCCGCGCCGCAGCAGCCGAGAACATGGCGGCCATCCGGAAGCTGCAGGATGCTCTCAAGGCCGAGGAGCGTACTCTGTCTGATGTGGACAAGGCCACGATGGAAGGGCGGCTGGCGGACCTGAGCACCGATCAGGCCATCCTGTGGTCGGCACTGAACCGCCGGGGTGGCGAAGCCGGGCGGGCGCTTAACTCGCTGAAGATCCAGATGCGGGTCGATCTCGCCAAGACCATCGGCCGGGACTACGGCTATCTGAAGCACTTCGTCGATCAGGTCTCGGCCGAGGTCGAGTCTGGCGACGGGAAGCTGAACGGCCGCGCTCGGCAGCACCTCGAAGACCTGCTCGCCATCCTGGAGCACGAGGCGGCGAAGACGCTGCCTGATGTGAACCTGCCAGGCGCGCCACAGGTGGAAGAAGTCGCGCCAGAGGCCCCACCGGCTCCGATCAGCCCGGAGGCGCGGCGCGTAGCCGACGAGTTGGAGGCACAGGAAGAGGGACGAGTCACTCCTGTGGCCGAGCCAGCGCCGGCGCCCCAGACGACGCCGATTCCGACCGGCGACGAGGAGACGCTCGCCGCTCGGTACTGGCAGGTAATGACCCGGCGGGGGCAGTCGGTCGAGGAAGAGCGGGCGAAGATCGTGGCCGACATCGAGGCGGCGCTGGCGAAGGGCGAACTCACGGTATCGCTTGCCGGCGAGCCCCGGATCCTCTTCCAGGGCGAGATCGCGGGCGCGCCCGAGCAGCCAGCGGTGCCGAGCACGCCGCCAGTGACTCCCCGGCCGAGCGCCGAGGCCCTCGCGAAGATCGCGGCGATTCGCCAGTTAGCCCGCGAGCGTGGGTACGAGGTCGGTGAGTGGAGATACGATGCCGCGACGAACTCGGTTAAGGCCAGTCTGCGGAAGGCGGGACAAGCCGCGCCGGTGATCCAGCCGACTGCACCAGTACAGCCAGCGGCGCCAAGGGCTAAGTCGCCGATGGCGATACTCGCCGAGCGCGTGGCCGATGCTGACGACCGGATAAAGGCGGCGCAGAAAGCCGGCGATTGGGAAGAGGCCGACCGGATCAAGGCCGAGCGGGACAAACTGGCCGAGCAGTTGGGTGCTCTGGTTCGGGAGCGCATGGCGAAGCGTCCGAGGCCAGCCCAGCCAGCCCAGCCAGCGCCCGATGACGTGACCCGCGCCCTCGTCGAGAAGGCCGGGCGGCGGATCCTGGCCGAGCAGAAGCGCCTGATGGCCGAGGGGGAAGAGGCGCCGTCGCTCTCCGAGCAACTGGTCGTCTTGAACCGCGAGCAGAACACGGCCCGAGAGGCCGGGGATAACGCTCAGGTTGACAGTATCGAGGAAGACCGCCAGGTGCTCCTCGGGCAGTTGGAGGAGCAGATCAGGGAGCAGGTCGTCAAGCGGCTGAACCGCCAGCGGCCGGATCTGTCCGAGGAAGAACTACAGCGGATTGTCGACCAGAAGATGGCGAAGGACATCGAGCGGGTGATCGCTCGCCGGGTCACGCGGGAGTTGACCGGGGAGGGCGTCTTCCTCGGGAAGCTGGAGAAGGGCGTCCAGAAAGGCGCAGAGACGGATTGGGCGCGGGCGCAGGTCAAGATCATCGACAAGATGAAGGCGCTCGGCGCCTATGACCCGGAGTTGGACGCAGAGGCGAACGTCGCGCTGGCAGAACTGGCAGCCGCATCCGGCTACGCCGACGTGCAGGTGCGGCAGTACCAGGAGCGAGTTGCCGCGAAGGGTCGGGCACCACGTCTGGCCGAGCGGATCGTCGAGATCGACCACCGGATCAAGGCGGCCCGGGATGCTGGGAACTTCGACGACGTAGCGCGACTGCAGGCCGAGAAGGCGCCGCTCTCCACCCAACTGACTGAGCAGATTCGCGCGCAGGTCCGGGAGCAGAAGGCTAAGGCGGCGGCTGACACGAGCGAGCGCGACCGCAACATCCAGCGACTCCGGGACCAGATCGCGCAGGCCCGGCGGGATGGACGGCTGGCCGACATCGCGAGGCTCCTCTCGGAGCAGAATACGCTCGAAGAGCAGCCCGAGCCAGTCGTGTCGGCACAACCCGCCCTCTCGCCCACCGAGCAGAAGATGGCCGAGGCGGAACTGCGGGGCAAGCTCATCCGACAGGCAGCGGGACGGATGCAGCGTACCCTGCGGGCGAGGATCACGGAAGAGGAGTCGGGCTACGGACGGGCACAGGCACAGGTCGAGCGCCAGGTCCGGCGGCGGATCGATCAGGATACGGCCCGCGAGACGGCGGCGCTTGTCCGCCACATCCTGGGACTCGGGTCGATAGACTACGAGTATCAGGATGAGCGCGGCCAGACGGTTAAGACGAACAGTCGCCGGCTTGCCGAGGGGCTGGCCCGCGAGCACCTCGCCACCAGCCACATGACCGGGATGCACTGGCAGGCGGATATGGCCCCCTTCGCCCAGGCGCTAGCCGAGCACCTGCGGGACGTGGGTCAGCAGTCCGAGCAGGTGACCCGTGAGTACCTGGCGATGGCGAACCAGGCGCAGATTCGGAAGCTGATGCCAAAGAACGCCACGCCGGAGCAGATAGCCGAGATCGGTGCCGAGATGGCGAAGGTCGATTGGGCTGACCCGCGGGCAGCCGGACGATTCGCCAGCACCCTTGCCGACCCGAAGGCGTGGGATTACATCCACGCCGCCCGGGTCTCGTCGATGCTGACCGGGCCACGGACGTTGACGCTCGACTTCCTCAGCTCGGTCTTGGAGGCAACGTCGAAGATTCCGACTCGGGTAATGGCGCCCATCGTCGAGATACCGCTGGCCAGAGCGCAGGGGCGCGAGAGTGCGGCGACCTTCCGAATGGCCGCGGCCGAGTTGATGGGCCAGGTCCACGCGGTGACACTGGCACTCGACGAGTGGCGGAAGACCTTCACGACGGGTGTCTCGTCGATGCCGCTCCGGAACATCGGCACCTACAAGGCGGACATCCTGAGCAGCCGCTTCAAGCCACTGAACGCCGCGCTCTGGCCCTTGAACCGCACGCTGCGGATCATGGGCGCCACCGGCGACTTCGCCCGGACACTCTCGGAAGCTGGCTCCATCGAAGCCTACGCTACCCTGATTAGCCAGCGGACCGGCAAGGGCGTGGATTACGTCAAGGCGAACATGGCCGATTACGCCTGGGTGTTGGAGCGGGCGGGCGAAGAGGGCAGGCGTAGTGCCTTCATGATCGGGCACGAGAAGGACCAGGGGAAGTTCATCGGGGCTGTCCAGCGGTTCCGTCAGACCGCACTCGGGAAAATCGCTATCCCGATGTTCGAGACGGCGGCCAGCATCACCCAGATGGGCCTCGAGCGGACGCCACTCGGATTGCTCAAGGCGGGGCAGATCGTCGGACGGGCGAAGGCCGAGGCACAGGCCAGGGGCGAGACTGAGGTCGCGCTGGGCACTTATGAGCACGCGGCACTTGTCCGGGGGGCGGCGCTTCTCGGATTCGGACTCACCGCAATCGGCTACGGGATGGCGCTGGCGGGGACGATGACTGCCTTCGGACCTTCCGACCCTGACGAGCGCAAGGAGTGGCTGGCGCGGGGCGGCCAGACCTTCGCGGTCAAGATCGGCGACAAGTGGGTCAAGTGGAACAACCTCTCGGGCGCCTGGGCGGTGCCTCTCGCTCTGGGATGCGCGCTCGGGGAAGCGCAGACGGCCGCGATCAAGGGCCTCGGGCGGGGCGCGCTTGTGGCTAAGCCGCTGGAGCAGCAAGTCACGGACGCCGTCACGACGTTCGCCGGCACCACCTTCAGTGAGACGGCTCGGTTCTGGATCGAGATGAACAGCCTGCGGGGCGTGCTCGACATCATCCAGGCCACCGTTGACCCGAATCGCTACGCTCGCCAGGCAGCAGAGGGACTGACGACGTCCTTTGTGCCCTACGGTGGCTTCCTGGCTGCGGTGGCACGGGCGACCGACCCGGAGGTGAAGGATCCTGAGGGACTCATCCAGGTGATCGCTGCCCGGCAGCCGGGGTGGTCGAAGTCGATCCCGCCGGCACTGACGCCACTCGGGAACCCTCGCCAGCGAGCCGACGCTGGGGCGCTCACGTTCCTGCCGTTCCCACTCGGGCAGATCGAGCAGGATCCACTCTACGACGAGCTGGGACGGCTCCGGGAGAGGGGCTTCAGCGTCAACATCGACGTCTCGGGCAAGACGTTGCAGGGGGTACCGCTCAGTCATGAGGAGCAGGTACTCTATGAGCGGACCATCGGGCAGAAGGTCCACGAGTTGCTCGGGAAGGCGATCACGTCGGCAAACTACCAGAAAGCGACGAACGGCCAGAAAGCGGTGATGCTCCAGACGCTGATGGCGATGGCGAAGGCGCAGGCGGGGGCACAGACACGGAAGGAGATTGGGGCGTCTACTTTCATGAAGCGTGTGCTGGAGATGAACAAGGAAGATCGCCGGCGGCTGCTCGAAGCCAGCCCGGCGTCGTAGGCAGGCCCAGAAGGGGGATACGACCATGCCAGGACCAGACCCGGAGACCTATCAGGCCATCATCGACTCGATTCAGTACGCACGCCAGGTGGGATACGACGATCCGACAATCGTTGCTGGCATCCGTGCGAACAATGCGTGGCTGACCGATGACCAGATCGCCATGCTGATGCAGGGGCAGATCCCCGAGGATACCGGGGGTGCTCCGGCCCCGGCGAATACGGTCGTCCCTGCTCGTGCGGTGCCAACAGCCACGCCGACTCCGATAGGCGCGACTCCGTGGGGAACACCTACTCCCACTGTGATGCCACAGGTAAGCAACGTTCCGGTGGCAAACGTAGGTGCGTCTGGGTGGTCGAAGGTTGTGGCTCCGACAGGGACGCCGACTCCGGTAGCCGGTCCGGCTACTGCTCCGCCTGGAGCAACTGCTACACCGGACGTAGTAGCGGCGACACCAGCGCCGGCGGCAACGCCGAAGCCAGTAGCCACGCCGGGCACGGCCGCGACAGCCACAGCAGCGAAGCCCGGGACGGCGCCATTCGAGCCGGATCCGTCGCTGCCCGAGGACATCAAGCACATTGCGGTAGAGAAGGGGGAGAACCCAGGACAGCCCGCTAAGCAGTGGACTGGCAATGGCATGGTGTACACCTATACCTGGAAGGACAACGACAGTGTTGTTATCCAGCAGAACATGGATGACACATGGGGTGTTCTCAAGGTCAACGCTAAGACGAAGGATCCTGATTGGGTGCTCCGTAGCGGGCCGAATGGATCGGTTAATCGGATCAACACGACGACGCGGGAGGTACAAGCAGTTATCCCCGAGCGGCCCAAGGTCACGAAGGTTGGCCCGACGACCCCTGTTGGAGAGGATCAGCCGCGATACTGGGAGCAGAGGTCAGACGGCTCTGGGGGTTGGGTAGATAACCCCAACTACAACCCGTCCAAGGCGGCTGCCGCTGCGCAGGCTGACAAAGACGCGCAGGTCATGCACGCACTCGACATCGAGAACGCCAGGATCAGGAACGCCGTCGCTACCAACCAGATCTCCGTCGATCAGGGCAAAGCCCAGGCCGAAGCCGCCAACCAGCGCGTCTCCGACTGGTTCAAGTCCCGGGCCGTGGAGGCCCAGAACCGCCAGATTCAGTCGAGCGAGCGCAACCAGGATATCAGCTACGCGACGAACATGGGGCAACTCGGCGCCCAGACTACTGTCAGTTCCCTGCCCTTCATGGTCCCGAAGGGCAGCATGCAGAACTTCCAAACGGCCCTAAACTCTCTCGGGTCGGGGGGCTACGCTCCGGTCACCTATAACGCCCCGATGGCGGCGCCGTTCCCGTTTAACCCCACCACTCTGGGCCAGAGCCTGACGAATCAGGCGATGCCGGGTGGTGCTTACCCCGGCCGCACGCCGGGCGTGCCCTTCGACGTACCGGCGAATCTCCAGCAGGCCCAGGACGCGGCCAGCCAGGCTGTACAGGCCGCACTTGCCAAGCAGAGAGCGACACAGGCGCCACCGGGATACCAGGCGCCGCTTATGCCTGGCTCATTCTAGGGTGGGAGTAGCACACGGGCGATTGGCCTTGCGTCTGACTTCAACGTGACATATACTAAGACTTAGGGGACAAACCCTTTAGAGAGGGCACCCGCCGTTCAATCGGCGCGGTGCCTTTTTTGTTGCCCAGCAAGGGGGGACAGATGGTCGATACGGCAAGTGCGGTAGCCGAACCCACGCCGGCCCCTTCGAGCCCGACGACGGCGAATCCACCAGAGCCAACGGCGCCGAGTACCCCTGGTGAGGCGCAGGTCGCTCCGTCCACACCGGTTCAGTCCACGGCGACTCAGCCGGAGACGGCGACTGCCCCAACCCAGAGCCCGACCCCCGATGTGGACTACTGGAAGTGGTTCGAGACAGTTGACCCCGAAGAGGCCTTGCGGCGATCCCGCAGGTTGGCCGGCAAGGTTGGCGAGCTCGCCGACCGACAAGCCCGCGAGCGCCAGGCCAGGTGGGAAGCGGAGCGCGAGGCTCGGGAGAAAGAAGCCGAGCTGAAGCGCCTGCGCGACGAGGATCCGTTTAAGTACGTCGAGCGCCAGAAGGAGATCGAGGCGGAGCAGGAACAGGCCAAGAAGGCGGTCGAGACCAGCATGAGCGCGGCCGACAACCTCCTGATGGCCATGTGGAACCGCCTGCCGCCAGAGGTCCAGACAACCCTCGCGAACAAACGCTACGAGGGGGACGCTGCGACGAGTCGTCTCGCCTTCATCGACGACGTGGTGGAGCAACTGAGCGAACGCAAGGCCACCGAACGGAACAAGAAGGAAAAGGCCGCCTGGGAAGCCGAGCAGAAGCAACTGCTCGCGAAGCGCGAGCGCGAGGTCGCCGAAGCCGCACGGAAGGAAGCTCTTGGGAGTGTGAACGGCAGCGAGCCCACGCCGGATGTCGGCGGGGGGCAGCCCCTGAACAGCCTCATCTCCCAGGACGAGTTTGACCAGAATCGCCGCAACCCCCGTTGGGTGAGTGAGCACATCGACAAGATCAATGAGTCAGTCAGGCACGGTCGGATCCGGAGATAACCCGACGGGTCGACTGACCAGCGGAGGAGAACATGACTACTACAGCGATGACCGGCAACATCGCGGCCGGTTCGCTTTCTGACGGTTCGCACACGGTATTCATCCCTGAGATCTGGTCGGCCGGGGTACTGAAGGCCATCGAGTTCGCGGCGGTGCTCCAGAAGCGCGTCACCCGTGACTACGAGGGCGAGATCAAGAAGGGAGGCGACACCGTCCACGTTAACCGCCTCTCGAACCTGACCGCCGTCGACAAGACCAAGGGCTACAGCAACACCGTCGTCTTTGAGGCAATCACCGAGGGTCAGCAGAACATCACCATCGCCTACCACCAGTACGCGGCGTTCCTGCTTGAGCACTCGCTCGACGTGCAGGCCAACAGCGACCTACGCAAGCCCTACGAGCAGAAGATCGGCTATGCTCTGGCCCGATCCCGTGACGTGGTGCTGGCCGCGCTCGTCGCCAGCCTCAGCCAGTACGTCGGCACGCTGGGCGTCGAGATGACATCCGACGACTACCTCACGGCCCAG
Source organism: Actinomycetota bacterium (assembly GCA_030837445.1). GTDB lineage: Bacteria > Actinomycetota > Actinomycetes > S36-B12 > UBA10799 > JACJWR01. Next base: position 15,261 of record JAUPKM010000508.1, on the reverse strand, counting down.
CTCTACCTGGCGCAGGCGGGTCTGTTGGAACAGAGTGCAAACCCCGGCGAAGACTTCGCGATCTGCCTGACGCCCGGGGCCTACAACGCGGCCCTGAAGGTCGACGTCTTCATCAACAAGAACTACAACCAGGCCGCCAACGCGATCCAGTCGGCCACGGTGGGTGAGATCTACGGTTTCCCGGTCCTTCGCAGCAACCTGCTCACCGCCAACGGTGCCGGCCATGACAACCTGATGATGCACAAAGGGTGCTTTGCTCTCTGTGTGCAGGACGAGGTACCGGTCGAGTCCCAGCACATGATCGAGCACCTGGGAGACGCGGTCGTCGGCCACAACATCTTCGGTGTGGCGGAACTCAACTACCCGCCCGAGACCGCCGGTGGTGGGACAGCAGTGGATAACCGCGGCGTCTGGCTGAAGACACTCTAAGACGGCTTGGCGCTTCGGCGCCCGGCCAGGAGGTGACCGGTGACGCTACTGCTGGTGCAGGACGACGCGATCTGGGTAACTGCAAACCGCAAACTTCGGTTCGCAATGCCCGTGGACTGCGCTGCGTCACCGGCTCACTACGATGCCATCGTCAAGGACCGCTTCAACTTGGCCCTGAAGACGTTGAGGAGTCAGGGGTATGAGTTGCGGGACACGAAGTTCGAGGTGACCGGCCCCCATCCCCACCTGGTGGTGTCGGACGACACGCGGCCAGATCCCGGCCCGATCCACCGGTACGACCCCCGTGACCTCGAAGCAGCAGCCCAGTTCGAGCGAGCGGAGAAAGCACGGCTGGCCAGGAATCTCGGGGAAACAGTCGAGTTGGTCGACTACATCATCCACGCCAAGATGAAGCGCCGGGCACGCCCGACGTTCCACCGGGCGTAGGGCACGAAGGAGCGGGACATGGCGGTAGACATCAGTCAGCGGCTCGCACAGGCCGACACCGTGCGACCGGATCGCGTCTGGGACGAAAAGGGCACTGGCGGGCACCTGATGTACTGGAAGAAGCCCGAACGGGTGGACGAGGGCGGAAATCCGATGGCGGATTCTGGCTGGGTAGTCGTCGGCCAGTCATCGGAGACCGAGTACGTCCGCCAGAGCGAGAAGGGTATGCGGCCGCTCAGCAGGTACGGGCACTTCAATCACGAGAATCCCCGGATCGGCTGGACGGTCGCGCAGGATCCCTACCGCCAGATTCTTCAGAGGGATGGGGCGCACGAATTCCCGGCTGCGCAGATCGTCGAGCTGGGTTGGCATCGTAGACCGCCAATTCCCGGACTCACCTTCCCCCAGTTGGCGGGTGTGGAGATCGAGGACATCCAGTGCCCGATCTGCCACAAGTGGTTCATGAACCAGGCATGCTACGAGAAGCACGAACGCGTCGCCCACGCCGACATCGCCGGCCAGCAGGCTCTCTCCCGAAGCCTGGCTAAGGCGCAGGAGACCGTTCAGGCGCCACTAGCCGACGTGTTGCGGGCGTTGGTCGCGAACCAGGCACAGATGGGGCGCGTGGTCGAGGCGCTGGCCGCAAGACTCGGTCTCACGACAACCGAGATCGTGCCCGACCAGCCACCGGAGGCGACCGCGCCGGAGAAGTCAGCGGCCGGACCCAGGGTCCCGGTGCGGAGCGAGCGTTTGGCCAAGAGTACGTAAGTAGACAGAACCCAGCCCGAGTCTGGACGCGGGTGGGAAGCCTCCCAAGGCAGTGCCCACCGTCAGCACACACTCCGAGGCAGTCTGGGAGGGGCAGGGCCCCTGCAAGGAGCGGAGACTATGCCGGGCGGAAACAGATACCCGCTGAACGGAATACCACTGTCCCGGGCCGAGTTGCGGAAGGTGGTCGGGAAGGGACACGTCTACGAGTTCCTGAACCACTTCGCTCGCGACACCGTGCGGTTCTGGGATGACTTCCTCGTCGATACCTTGAACACCGACTTCTACGCCGCTGCGGCCGGTGGTGACGCGACCACCTGGGCACATCTGGCCGGCACCGTCAACGGCGTGGTCAAGGGAATCACCGGCGACACCGGTGCGACGAGCGGTCTGCAACTCTACACGCCGGCCTTCTACAAGGGCGACTACAACATCGGCTGCATCGTGCGCTTCCAGGTCAGTAGCATCGCCTCGCTACGGCTGGAGATCGGCTTTGCTGACGTGCTGCCGTCGGTGAACACAACTGTCGTCAACAGCCTGAGCACGCCGACGTTCGGTTCCGGCCCTGGGGACCCTGGGGACGCCGCGGTCTACGTCTACGACAAGACGAGTACGACGGTCACGACCGGCCTCTACACCCTCGGTAGTGGCGGGATCGGCGCGGCCAAGAAGGCCGTGACGGCGACCACGAGTCCCCTGTACGGGGAACCGGCGGCCAATACCTACCAGACCTGGCGGGTGGAAGTCGTGGGCAACCTGGCGACGGCGTGGGTTGACGGCATCCTCGTCGCCCAGAACACAGCCAGCGCCGTCGAAGGCGGCACGGCAATGTCATTCGTGATCTCGGCTAAGGCCAACGCCGACTCGTCCAGCCACAACATCCTGCTGGACTACGTCGAAGTCTGGCACGACCGGGCGTAATAGCACATAAGACGCCGCCGGGGAATCGGCTCCCGACCTCGGCGGTGAAGGGAGCATAAGATGAGCCAGGGAATCAAGGTCTATCGAGAACTGGAGTTCGGGCGCGGCGGCATGGGTGGGAACATGGCCGGCCCGGTCTGGACCGTCGAGGCGTTCAACAACGCCTTCGGCACCGAGCTTCTCACGAACGCTGGCTTCGAGACTGCTGGTGGTGGCGATCCCGACTTCTTCGGCACCTGGACCGAGTACGCGGGGACGGGCACCATCGCCGACGAGGGCAGCCTCGTCAACGCCGGGTCCCACGCCGCCAAACTGACCGCGGGGACGTCCTACAACACCTACATCTACCAGGCGGCCACGGTCACGGCGGGCAAACAGTACACGGTCACCTTCTACACCCGGACCGGAGACACGGCGGCGGCGGGTCGCTACAAGATCTACGACGCCAGCAACTCGGCTGATATCGTGGCACTCGCGAGCACGGGGATCGCCGCGACGACCTATGCCAAGATGACCCGTGTCTTCACGGCGCCGGCTGGGTGCTCCTCGGTGCGGATCTACCTCTACTGCCCCGCGACGAACGGCAAGATCGCCTACTTCGACACGGTCTCGGTCCTCCAGGCCGCGAGCCTCGGGGATGTGGTCATCTGGGACACCACGAACACGACGGCTGACCTCTTCCACTTCACCTCGACTACGAGCGCCGCCGACCAGAAGGTCATGGGGATGGTCTACTCGAACGAGATCCCCAACCAGCAGATCGGTCGGGTGCAGATCTGGGGGCCGACAGCTTCGCTCAAGGCCAACGGCACGTCGCCTATCGTGGTTGGCGACCTTCTCTGCACCTACACTGCGGTCGGCCGGGCGGCGAAGGCATCGGGGACGGGCGCATTCGCTCGGGCGCAGGAGGCCCTGGCGAGCGGGAACGGGACGCTCGACGCCTTCATCCAGTGCGTCGGGGTGCCCCTGCCGCCGTCCACGGTCACCGGTGTAGGGGACGACACCACGCTCGACTTTGGTGCGTCGACCGACATAACGGTCCAGTGGAACAGCACCGCGAACGAGCTCCAGATCGCCTACGCGGCGGCTAACACGGCTATTCGGGTTGGTGATGCCACACAAGGCGATGTGATCCTGACCGGCAACGCGGCGACCGACCTGATGACCTGGGATGGCAGCGCGAACACTCTGCACTTCACCAACGCCTCGAAGGTCGGCTTCGGGAACGCCAGCACCGCACCCAACTTGAGCATCTCCGCGAGTAGTACCGACGTGACGATTGCGGTCGGTACCGACGACAGCGCCATCGCCATCGGGAACGGCACGAACAGCGCCGATCTCGTGGTCTACGGCAATGCCTCGACGGACAAGTTGACCTGGGATGCCTCAGTCAACACCCTGAGCGTGACGGACAACGTCAAGATCGGCCTCGGCAACAACGCTACCACGCCCGATGTCAGTGTCTACTGGGACGCGAGCAAGCTACAGGTAGCCTTCGCTATCGCGGACTCGGTGATCCAGATCGGGAGTGCGACTCAGGGCGACGTTGTGCTTGTCGGCAACGCCGCGACTGACCTGCTGACCTGGGATGGTTCCGGGAACACACTCCACTTCACGAACGCATCGAAGGTCGGATTTGGCAACGCCAGTTCGGCCCCGAATCTGAGCATCAGTGCAAACAGCACCGATGTGACGATTGCTGTCGGTACCGACGACAGTGCCATCACCGTGGGCGATGGCACACTCAGTGCGGACGTGGTCGTCTACGGCAACACCACTGATGACAAACTGACCTGGGACGCCAGCGGCAAGACGCTACACCTGACGAATGGTAGCAAGGTCGGCCTCGGCAATGCGGCGACCGCGCCCAACATCACGGTTAGCGCCACGAGCACCGATGTCACCATCGCTGTGGGCACCGACGATACGGCCATCAGCCTCGGCAACGGCACTCAGAGCGCCGACCTGATCGTCTACGGGAACACCGCGACCGACATCCTTACCTGGGATGCTTCGGCCAATACCCTGAGTGTCACCGACAACACCAAGATCGGGTTCGGCAACAACACGACGTCGCCCGACATCAGCGTCTACTGGGACGCCAGTCAACTTCAGATCGCCTACGCCACAGCGAACACCGCGATCAAGATCGGGGATGCGACTCAGGGCGACGTGATTCTGACCGGCAACACAGCGACGGACCTCCTGACCTGGGACGGGTCCGAGAACACACTCCACTTTACCAACACATCCAAGGCTGGGTTCGGGGGGACCAGTGCGGCCCCGAACATCACGGTCAGCGCCAACGCAACCGACGTGACCATCGCGGTCGGTACGGACGACACGGCAATCACCGTTGGCGACGGAACCAAGGACGCCGACCTCGTCGTCTACGGCAACGCGGGCACCGACAAACTGACCTGGGATGCCTCGGCCAATACCCTGAGCGTGACAGATAACGTCAAGGTGGGCTTCGGGAACAACGCCACGTCGCCTGATGTCAGCGTCTACTGGGATGCCAGTCAGTTGCAGGTAGCGTTCGCCACGACCGACGGGGGCGTCATCATCGGCGGGGCCACCGAGGGCGATGTCAAGATCTTCGGTGCCACGACCGACGACTACGCGCAATTCGACGGGTCGGCCAGTAACCTCGACCTCCGGGGAGCCTACGACATCCGGATCGCCAACATCGGCACCCTCGACTTCCCCAGCCAGGTCGCCGGGAACGCGACGTTCACGGTAACCGGCCTCACGTCGAGCGACATCGTCATCATCAGTCCACGGGAGACGACGGTAGGCTCTCTCGTCGTGGACAAGGTCGAGGCCGAGAAACTCACGATCCGCAACAGCGCATCCGAGACGTCGAACGTCGAATGCAACTACTACGTGCTGGCGAAGGCCAGCTAATACCAGCCCTAGAGGCTGAACGACAGGAGGGTTGATAGGTTGACTCAGTTGCCAGGGAGTCCAAAGCTTGGTGTGGTGATCGGCGTCCCTTCGGTGGGATGGCAGAGCACGCTCTTCTTGAAGAGCCTGATGACGCTCGTCCCGCCGCTCAACACCGTCATCAACTTCAAGTTCATCGGCACCCGGCGGTACGGCGACCCCGTGCGGCCCGTGGCCGAGGCTGACAACATCCTGGTGCATGAGGCGATCCGGGACGGGGCGAAGTACCTGCTCAGCATCGAGGAGGACGTGATCCCCCCGCCGATGGGTCTTCGGCAACTGATGGCAACTATGGGACTCCGGCCGGAATCGACCGTCGTAGCCGGCATCGTGACAAGTAAGTCGATTCCGCCGGAGCCCATGATCTACCGCGAGGACGGCCAGGGCGCCTGCTTCGACTTCGCCCGAGGCGAGATCTTCGAGGTAGCCAGCGTCCACATGGGCTTTACCCTCATCCGGCTTGCCGACCTGGCTGACGTCCCGGCTCCACTCGTCCCGGTCAGGGACTACCCCGAGCCCGGGGATGTCACCGAGATCCGGCAGTTCTTCAAGACGAGCGAAGAGGCGGCGGTGGACGGCCGCGACCGGATGAGCCAGGACGTCCACTTCAGTCGGCTCCTGCGCAGCGCGGGCAAGCACATCTACGCCGACGCCGGGGTCAACTGCGGCCACTTCGACCTGGCGAACGGGATGGTCTACGGACTCCGGGTGATGGAGAAGCCAAAGGCCGACAGCAAGGCGAAGGTGGTCAACCTGGGGTGCGGACTCGACTGGGACATGATCGACGGGATCAGACCGCTCCGGGTGGACATCCACGAAGTGAACAAGCCCGACTTCCGGGCGGACCTGCGAGCACTACCGGAGCACTGGACCGACACCGTCGATATCGTCTACAGCAGCAACGTCCTGGAGCACTTCGACCGGTACGAGTTGCCCGGGGTGTTCGCGGAGATGGTCCGCGTCGCTCGTCCGGGCGGCGAGATCCGCCTGCGAGTCCCGTCGTTCGATTGGGCGATGCAGCAGGTCGCGCAGGGCAACTACAACGGCAAGGTCATCGACGTCATCTGGGGCGGGCGATCGGTGCCGGCGGTAGGGCCCTACCCCGAGATGTACCACAAGATGGGGATCAGCCGGGCGCTCATGGCCGGGCTGGCGAAGCAGCACAACCTCGTCGCCGCAAGCCAGCGGATCGAGCACCAGGAGATACACCGGATGTTCAAGCCACCACTCTCGGAAGAAGTCCGGGCGTGGCTGGCGGACCCAAGCAAGGACTTCGACCGGCGGTTCATCCTGCCGGCCGATCAACCCGAGGGGCAGATCGCGGCGGCGGAAGCGGCTGTGACTGTGCCCACCGAAGAGCCGAAGCCCAACGGCGCCCACGCGCCAGAGGTAGTAGCCGTCTCGCCGGAAGTCGAGGCGGTGCCAGTTAGCGTTTGACCGCCCGCCGGGCAGCGCGGGCTAGAACGGGAGGAGAAGGCAATGTCACTGTTCGAGGTTCGCACGGAAGTCCTACTGGCCGCTGGCGAGGGCACGCCACCGGCCGGTGCCATGTCGAAGTTCGGGGTCCCAGCGGTCATGTCCAAGTGGGACCTCTTCGCCCTCGGCGGCCGGATGTTCAACCTGGGCGAGGGCACAGTCGGGACGGTGCTCACGGGTCAGGCCGTGAATGCTGCGGGCATCGTGTTGACTGCCCCAGCAATCCGCCTCGCGGTGCCGACCGGGACTACAATCTTCCCCCGGCGGCTGAACCTCGCCATCGAGACCACGGCCGGCACCCTGAACGAGATCGCGGTCGTTGCCTCGGATACCGACAGTTACACGTCGGGCGGGACGGCGGTCGTACCGAAGAACTGGCGGATGGACGACAAGCGAAGCAGCGCCATGGAGAACGTCTACCACTGCTCCGGGTCGGCCATCGTCGAGGCGGCACTCACCAACCCCCGGCACCTCTGGAAGTACGTCCGGCCGGCTGCGTTCACCGCGGGAGAGACGTTCGAGGGGTTGACCACGGTCAAGTGGGACGACCTCATCCCGCTGATCGGGCCCTGCTCGTTCCTAGTGTACCTCGGCGCCGCGACCACGGCGCTCACGTACATGTTCGCCCTCGATTGGGCCGAGGTGGATAGCGCCGTAGTCTAAACGCGACGCGAGCGGACGACGCGCTGAGAGGAGAATCCGATGAGCACTGTCTACCAGTACAACCGCAGGACGGGCAAGCACGAGGTCGTCGCCCACGATAATCCCCTCTGCGCCGAGATACTGCAGCTCGACGGGCAACCCGTTTACGTGGCGGGTCGGTCGGTCCGCTCGAAGGCGTTCCTGACCCGGCCCGCCGACACGACTCAGTACACGGCCGACGACGCGCTGACCGACGCCCTCGGGATCCCGCTGGAGTTCACCGGTTGCGGTCGCCTCCCTGGGGGATCCGGCCTCATCGTAGACGTGATCGCTCGCAGCTCGGCCAACCAGCTCGCCACGGCCAGCCCCACGCAGGAGCTCCACATCTTCATCCGGAAGCCGACGGCGACTGCTGATAACTCGGAGTGGGCGCCCACCGACGACGACATGAACAACTGGATCGGCTGCGTCGCGCTGAACTCCTGGAAGAATGGCAACAAGACGGCCGGTGCGGGCGGTAACTCCATGGTTCGAGCTGGTCAGGTGAACCTGATCTACGTGTGCGCGCCCGACATCACATCGCTCTGGGGCCTAGTAGTCGAGCGGGGCACGTACACGCCGGTCGCCAGCGAGCGCTTCAGCTACGAGCTCGGACTCGCGCTGGACTGAGGTAGCGATGCCGTGGACGCGCCAGATACTACGGCTCGGCAGCGGGTTGGTCGGTATCTACCGTCACGTGATCGGCGACGTGGACACGAGTACCATCGTGAGCCAGTTTGCGGAAGCGGTCTACTCGCCAAGCGGCAACTACGGGACGGGCGTCAGCGTGACCGACGACGGCACACCGGTCGTGGTCTCGTCGGCGACCCGGCAGACGGACCATAGTTATGTGTACTACGTCCTGCACGACCCGGCGGGGATAGCCAGTGTCGTGCGCTGGAGTTACGTGCCCGGCGACCTCGCGGCCGATTCTGACCCGAGCAAGAAGGTCGCGGATAGTGGCTGGATGGCCGTGGTGAACCGGATCGGCACTCACCTGTGGTTTAACGAGGGTGAGGAGTCGGGGCACCTGGCCAGCGTGTTCTGAGACGAGGGGGTAATCATGGATCCGATGCTGGCGGGACTACTGGTGGCACTGGGGTTCGGCCTTGGCGCTGGCGGACTCATGGCAGCCCTCCGCTGGGGACTCGGCGTGCGTCTGGGAGATGTCCCGTTCTACACGACGATAAGCGCCACGACTGCCACGGCGACGGCGGCCAGTGACGCTACGTGGACCGTTACCCCCTTCCCACCCGAGCCGGCCGCGCCTGCTGCCGAGATGCAAAGTGCGACACAACCCAACAAGCATTTCCTGACTCGGCAGTTGCCCGACTGGGTTCAATACCGGGACATTCCGGTAGCGGAGCCCACACCGGCTGCGTCAGAGCCAGAACCGACCCCGGTGCCAGAAGTAGTGGAAGAGACGGCCGAACAGGTAGAAGTCGTAGTGGAAGAGACGGCCGAACAGACAGACATCGTGATCGATGACGTAGCTGTCGAGCCGGTGGCCGAGGTGGTTCCCGAGCCAGTGATCGAGCCGGAGCCGGCCGCACCCCCCACAGTCGAGGTTGTAGCCGAGTCTATCGCGGTGGAACCCGTGGTAGAAGCGCCGCCGGTCAAGCCGAAGGTCTGGAATCACCACTACCGTCTCTCATCCCGCGAGGAAGTCGGCGGGCGGCCCCGCCGGATCTACGTGGACGCCGAGGATTCGGGCAACCGACTCATCCTGGAGGACTAGGCAATGGCGAACGTCAGTGTCAAGAACTCGGCGGGTGATGTCGTCTACCTGAAGGCAACGGGCGCTGGCACCGACCTCGATCCCCACGTGCCAGCGCACACCGCGACTCTCGCGGCATCCGACGGAACCGACATCGGGAACGTGGACATCGCCAGCTTGCCGTCAGATACCTTCGCGGCAGATGGCGAGGCTTACGGTAAGGGCGTACTGGTCCAGGGTAGCGACGGCACCGACCGCCACACTGTGCTCCTGGACGCAGACGGGCACCTACAGGCAGACGTCCTGACGTCCCCCGCGACCGGCGGCACGTCGATGACCGACGACGCGGGGTTCACGGTCGGCTCCAGCTCACTCACACCGGCTGGTGGGATCTACCGCAGCACCCGCGACTCGGTCGACGACGGAGACGCCGGGGCGCTGGCGATGACTGCGAAGCGTGCGCCGTTTGTGGTGCTAGAGACTCCGAACGGCGATCTGGTTGTGGACGAAACGAACGACGCGGTCAAGGTCGTGAACGCCACGGCGGCCAATCTGAACGCGACGGTCGCGCAGGGAACCGGGACCAACCTGCACACGGTTGTCGATTCGGGTACGATCACAACGGTAACTAACGTCGTCCACGTGGACGATAACGCCTCGGCGCTGACAGTCGATGGCTCCGTGACGGTGACACAGGGCACGGGGACCAACCTGCACGCTGTGGTGGACTCGGGGACGGTCACCACTATCACAAACGTCGTCCACGTAGATGACAACTCTTCGACCCTCTCCATCGACGACGGGTCGGGCGCGATCACGGTTGATGGCTCCGTGACTGTAACACAGGGGACCGGGACTAACCTTCACGCAGTCGTGGACTCCGGGACGATCACGACGGTTACAAACGTCGTCCACGTAGACGACAATGCGGGCACCCTGTCGGTAGACGGGACCGTGACCGCGCAGGGAGCCGCGGCGGTCGGAGCCGCGATCTCGGGCAGTCCGGTGCCAATCGGTGGGAAGGCGCTAACGGCGTTCCCCGCGGCGGTGGATACCGGAGATGCGGTCTACCCGACGATGGACAAGTACGGGCGTCTCCTGGTCGTGGAGTCCATGCGGGACGCAGGAGAGGTGGATAACCCAGCGGCGCTCACCGACAACTCAGCCCACGACGTGAGTAGCGCAGCGGCAGGGGCAAACACGATCTGGGTGCTGGATTGGGTGACGATCACAAACAGTCACGCGACGGTCGGGACGCTCGTCAGTATCCGGGACGACAACGGCACTCCCAAGGTAATGTACCAGGCATACGCGGCGGCGGTCGGCGGTGGTGTGGCGATGACGTTCTCGGAACCCAAGCCGACGAGTGGCACGAACCAGAAGGTGCAGGCCATTTGCGGGACGACCGGATCGGGCATCTACATCTCGGCCGGCATCCACAAAGAGCCAGCGTAGCAGGGGATAGGACGATGCCCATGATCTCTCGCTTCTGCCTCTCGCCACTGATAGGCACTGGACGGAGCACAGAGGACGCCTACCGTCCTGCGCTCAGTGTGCATTCGGGTACCAGATGGTCGGCAGTGATACCAGTCGACCCGAGGACGGGCCAGCCTCTCTGTGACTGGGCATTGTGTGTGGTTTCTGGCGATGACCTCACAAAAGTGCTTGCTGATGCCAAGCTGCAGGTACTGCCGGACATCGCGCCTGATGCTGCCCTATCGGCAGTAACTCTGGCAGATCAAGAAGCGCTGGTAGCGATCTGCACCGCTAAGGGGCTCGACATCTCCCCTCACGTCGAAACGGGAACCTTCCGGCAGGTGATAGAGTCACTCGGCAAGTCGCTCGATCCGTCCTTCGACATGCGGGCTATGGTGAACTGATGGCCACTCTGTTCAGTGATAACTTCGACCGCGCTGACTCTACTACTCTCGGCGGCAACTGGGTAGAGAACTACGGTGATTGGCGGATAGCGTCGAATAAACTGACCAGCACGGCCGCCGGGGACAACATCTGCTCGAATACCACGGCTCTGGGCACGGCCGCCTATCAGGTTGAGGCCGTGATAGGCTACACGCCCGCATCTGATGGCGGTCCCGGCATCTGTGGGCGCCTCGTAGACATCAACAACTTCTACTTATTGCATCTGCCACCAAGCGGAGTAGCACGGACGAATCTGTACAAAAAGGTCAGTGGGGGATGGACCCTACTGGGTACCGGCACTATAGTTCTCGTCGGTGGCGAGACATTCAAGCTCTCGATGAACGGCACCGCCATCAAGGTCTACGTCAATGGCGTTGAGGATATCTCGGCCACTGACAGCGCGTTTGGTTCCGAGGGCCATCCCGGTAGCCGAATCTACAACGGATCTAGTAGCAGTCAAACACTCGATAACTACGCCGTTTACGACTTTGCTGCTGCTGGTGGCGGGCCAACCTTCCGTCGCGCTCTACTCGGGGTAGGACCATGACCACGACACGACTGCGATACCTGATCATGAGCGACTCACCAGACCCTAACGTGATCTTCGACGAGACGTTCAGCGGGTCACTACCGGGGCCGGACTGGGTAACTGTCGATACGACCGGCAAACTCACGGTCGCGGCGGGTGTGCTCTCCTGCGCGGGCGGGAAGCCCTCGCCGGCCTGGGGCGATCCGGCAATCCGGCGGCGCGATCTCGTGCCCCACGAGCACGGACTGACGCTGGAGGTCGCCTTCACGCCGACTAGTGGCAACTGGTGGACGGGCTTCTGCTTCGACGAGTTGCCAGGCGACCCTGCTGCCGCAGACGCGCTGTACGCCTGGGACAACGTAGCGGGCGCGATCCGGGCCTACATCGAGACTGTCCAGCAGGGCCAGTTGCTCTATACCCTTGCGGCGCAGTCTTACGTCGCCTACGTGCAGCTACTCACGGACGGGGGCGTCCGGTGGTACCTGAGTGCCGACGGGGGCTACACGGCGAAGCTCCTCTGGGAGAAGTCCAACGGCGGTAACACTGGCTCGTTCTACCCCACGATCTGCAACTACGACGGGATCTGGACGGCGGATCGAACCCGTCTCTACGTCGCGGTGCCAAAGTCCCCCCTCATCAACATAACGAACGTGGCGACGGCGCCATCGATTGGCGCCAACCTATTCACGGATCCGGGCCTGGAGGGGACGTACACCGGGGGGCTGTGCGCGGCCCTGTTCGTCGATTCCGGCACGCCGACTATGGCCCAGAGTGCCGACGCCTACGCTGGCAGCAAGGCCCAACAGTTCACGGCAGCGGCTCGGTATGACCGTCTAGCCCAGAGCGTGACAGTAGTGGCGGGGACATTCTACCGCGTTGGTCTCTACGCGAAGAGACTCTCGGGCACGGGTGGGGGTGTGTACGGTCGGGTCTACGACGGTGCCACGTGGTATAACTTCCCGCTCTACACCGATGCCGCTTATACCCGGAAGGTGCGAATCGTCAAGGCCGCGACGACCGACATGGTGGTCCGGGTAGTCCAGGATAACAACATCACCGACTTCGACACCGTGGTCGTCGATAACGCCGCCGTGGAGTCTATCGACCTCGCCTCCTGTCTGAACCTGGCAGGGGACGCTGGCACCCGTGAGGGCATCTTCGACTCGCACCCGACCCTCGCCAGCGCGAGCGAGTGTGGGCACGCGATTGGCGTGGACAGCGAGACGACCCCGACCTACGGCATCTTTGCCTTCCACGACGGGGCGAACGCTCACCTGTGCAAGCTAGTGAACGGCGCGTGGACGAGCCTCGTCGACGCGAGCGCCAGCTACGGAGCAGCTCGCCAGATCCGCATCCACAGTGTCGGGACGACGTTCACGCTCTACTACAACAACACGCTGATCGGGGCGGCACAGACGATTGCCGACGCGGGCTTTGGGACGAAGGTCTGCCGGTTCTCGACCGACGCTCTTAATTCGGCCGGAACGGTCGTGGTCCACGGGGGATTGCCATAAGGCGACCCCGCGAAGGCGACAAGGGAGGACAGTATGAAAGGCAAGAACGCGAAGAAGCCGTCGAAGACGCAAGTGGCAGCTATGCCACGGAGTGCGCCGCCGCAGATGCCGATGGGCATGCCAATGGCGCCGCCGGTGGGGCCACCGGCGAAGAAGGCGTCGAACGTCAAGGGCAAGGGGAAGTGCTAGCGATGGCGAAGCGCAAGCAGCCGTGGAAGTCGGACAAGAAGCCGCACCCGAAGGGGTGTACCTGCTCGGCGTGCGGGAAGGGCAAGTAGGGATGGCCGGCAAGACACCCAAGAACTTCAGCACGAAAGCTGGCTATCAGAAGTGGCTGGCGTTCGGGCACATGCACGGGGACTTCGCCGCATCTCCCGGCAACACGCCGGTCAAGATCGACGGCAAGGCGCACAAGGTCGCCCACGTGAAGAAGTCCAAGTAGGGGGCAAACATGCCCACTCTGACGACCTACCGCCAGGCGGCGGCAAAGCTAATCGGCCCGTACCGAAGCGGCACGGCGACCAGTGGCAGTAACACAACTGTCCTGGAAGATACGAGTTGGCCCGTGAAGTCGTCACTCTCGCAGGACGACCTATTCGTCGACAAGTTCCTCTACCGACCGTCTGCTACCGACGCCGACAAGACCCGTGTGGTTGCCACCTACACGCCGGCGAGTGGCTACCTCTACCCGGATAACGGCTGGAGTGTGGCGCCCTACGCCGGTGGGGTCGGGGAGTCCTACGAGATCCACGGGCTGATCGAACCTGGGGTGCTCCACGAGTGCATCAACGAAGCGCTCAAGCGGATACCACTGGTTATCGAGGTAACGCTAACACCGGCCAGCAACCTGTACACCCGCCAGAGTCTCGCCACCTACTCGGCCTGGCTGACTGAGGAATGGCAGGTGCGGAAGGTGGGTGTTCTGCCGCAGGGTTCGACCGATCGGGAGCAGTACAAGCCGGTGCCCCGCCGGGGGCGGGTGGTCCGGGACGGCAGCACGCTCTACCTCGAGGCCGGGAGCTTCGAGACGACGGACACGGTGTACCTGACGTGTGTCAAGGCGGCCTACTACCACTGCAAGCCGAGTGCTGGCACGTGGGGCGACCAATCGGGACTCGCGCTGAACACGGATCAGGCGATGCCGGTCGCCGAGTGGGTAGCCTACGGGACGCTCTGCGAGGTGTGGCTGCGGTATGGGCAGTTGCTCGATCAGACCGCCAACCAGCGCATGATCCGGGACCAGGCGGCAGCGGCGGCGATGTTCACATCGTATGCCGAGCAGTGCTTCCGACTGCCCGAGATCGAGTTGACGCCCATCCGGGCCTGGGGGCCGAGAGGATAAGATGCCAGGACCACCGAGACGCCGGCCATATCCCGCGGACATCGTGATCGACGGCCGGGGGTACATGCTCGGAAAACTGAACAAGCAGGCGGCGCTGATCTCTACCCGGGTCCCGGGACTCGACAACGTCACTCCGAGTGACTACTCGTACTCTTCCGAGTCGCCGACCGAGGGGCGGATTGCGTCGTGGGACTCGCTGATCCTGGGCTACGGACTGATGCGTCAGGAGACGGCGAACGACCAGCGAGCACGTCATTGCATCAACGCCGACACGAGTGCGGGTGTCTGGCAGAAAGGCCCCTACATCGCCACCTACACGCCGAGCACGAAGGACACGACGAACGGAATCGCCAACTTCTTCGAGATCGAGGTGAGCAACGTCGCCACGCTCTTCGCCTTGAACGGCCGCTACTGCCACATGCGGACGAGCGATCTGGACTGGGACACGAGCCGGAAGGACTTCGGGGCGAGTTATGCTGCGACGGACGTGGAGGTGTTCTACTCGAACGTCTCGGGCGGTGTGAAGTACGCCTACGTCGCGATGGGGGACTCGTGGCCGATCTACCGGTTC
>JAUPKM010000507.1 GCA_030837445.1 Actinomycetota bacterium | reverse complement strand
CTCACCCGCTACTCGCCGAGTAGCCGGACTTCGGGTCGGACCGGTCACCGTCACCCGCGGCACGGACACGATTGTCAATGCACCCATCACGCTGGCTGCAGGCGTCAAATACAAGGCCAGCGAGCACTTCGTCTCCATCCTGCTGCTCGCCCCCGATGGGACTCCGGTCGGTATCGACTACCTGAAGGCCACCACAACTACAACCGACCCGGCCGGCAACATCACCAGCGTCACGGTGACGGTTCCGGCGGGCACCACGCTGCCGGCAGGGACGGAGGCGGTTGTGATGACGGACGCCTTCCCCGCCCATCGCCAGCAGCTGGGCGGCGGGTCATGAGCGATTCAGCCAACGACGACGCACCCCGGTCCGGCATCGGGCTGTTGTTCGCGCTGCTCGCCGGCCTCGTGGCGGTCGCTCTCACACAACTCGGTGGATTGGTCATGGCCACGGTGTTGCGGCTGCTGGACGTCACCGAGACCTCAACGTGGCTGGCCGGCAGTTGGTTGACCGGAACTGCCCTGCTGGGCGGATGGCGGCAGGAGGTCAGCTCCACCCTCGGGGCCTCGTTCGGCTGGACGATCACGGCTGCCGGTGCGCCGCTGCTGCTGACCGGACTGTTCTGGCTGCTCTTGGGGCGAGCGGCGCGGCGAATCCCAGCACCTGCTATCCCCGGTGCTGCCCTGGCCGGGCTGGGGGCAGCGCTCGGCGGCCTGCTGCTGTCGCTGGCGAGTCACACCTCGGTCACTGTGATCAACTCCGCAGGGTCTGTCACCACGACTGAGCGGTTGCCGCTCTGGTGGACCTCCGGATCGCGGCCCGGAGTCGTCGTCGGCGCCTTCCTGCTCGGGGCGGTCTGCTGGCTGATCCACACGAGGTTCCTGACCGCCTGGCTCGCCATCCGTCCCTATCTGATCGGCCTGCTGGTCATCCCTGGGATCGTCGTTGCGGTGCTAGCTGGCGGTGCGCTCGCCTACCTGGCAAGCAACTGGTGGGCGATTCTCGTCATCCCGATGCTCGCGCCGCTGCTCGGCGTATCCGTGCTGACGGCGGCTGCTGGCGCGCCAGCTCAGGTCAGCCTCACGCGTATCACGCCAGAACCGATCGGTATCTGGTCCTGGGGGGACAGTTGGCTGGCAGGCCTGGCGGGTGCGGCCACCCTGGTCGTCATCGCGGTGATCGTTGGGCTCGTGCTTCGGCGGCGACGTCGTCGAGGTGAGCAGGTCATCATCACCGTGGGCGTCGCTCTTTCTGCCGGATTCATCACGTGGGCTCAGTCCTTCGTCCTCGCCATGCCGGAGGGTCTCGGCGCAGCCACCGAGTTCACGGTCAGTTGGTGGGCGGCACTGCTGATTGCCGCGGTCATGGCGATCATCGCCACCTTCACCGCCGGCAACACAGGCGCCGCGGCCGCAAGCAACACAGGCCCTGCCCAGGACTCAGATCGGACAACCGCGGGCGTGCAGCCGGCCTGACGCCCGAGCACGACGTCGGTGGGGCTGCTAGTTCCGCCCGCCGACGACTTTGGCCCGATCGACGTGAGAGGTTGGCCATCATGGGAGAGGTTCTCGGCGAGGTTGTGCCGCTTGGTATCGCGGTGGCGGCATCGCCGTTCCCGATCATCCCGGCGGTGTTGCTGCTCTTCACCGCTCGCGCTCGAGCGAGCAGCCTAGGTCTGATCCTCGGCTGGACGACCGGGGTGATGCTGGCCGCGAGCGTCTTCGTCGTGCTCGCCACAGTCGTCGAGCGAGCCGACGAACCTCCCAGTTGGGCGTCGTGGGTAAGGGTCGGGTTAGGCCTGCTGCTGATCGCGCTGGGCGTGCGTAAGTGGCTGACTCGCAATGAGGCGAGCGACGAACCGGCCTGGATGCAATCCATCGACGAGCTGACCCCTCGCACTGCAGCTCGCCTTGGCTTCCTGCTGTCGGCCGCCAATCCGAAGGTACTGATGCTGACGGCTGCGGCAGGGCTCGCAATCGGCTCCGCTGAGCTGGCAACCGCGGACATCGTGCTGGGGCTCGTGATCTTCACCGCGATCGCGGCCAGTACGATCACGCTGCCGTTGGTGCTGAACCTGGTATTCGGGGAGCGGATCCTGGGCCCGTTGGGGACGGTACGCCAGTGGCTACAGCGGAACAATTCCGCGGTGATGTCAGTGGTCGTGGTGGTGATCGGCAGTTACCTGCTGGCTAAGGGCGTCAGCGGAATCTGACTGCAGGGTCTGGCAGGGGGTCAGATAGTCAGCGGGTCCGAGTGCCGCGGAGTCAGAGTGAGGCCGCCAGTTCGGTGCCCTGCTTAATGGCCCGCTTGGCATCCAACTCGGTCGCCTCGTCGGCGCCGCCGATCACATGGACGGGGAGTCCGGCTGCCCGCAGACTCTCCGCCAGGTTTCGTCGGGACTCCTGGCCGGTACACAGCACCACGGTGTCGACCTCGAGTACCTCGGGCTCGCCGTCGACGCTGATATGTACGCCGGCATCGTCGATCCGTTCGTAGTTGACGCCGTTGAGCATTCGGACGCCTCGCTGTTTCAACTCTGTGCGGTGGATCCAACCGGTGGTCTTGCCCAAGCCGGCGCCAACCTTGGTCGTCTTGCGCTGCAGCAGGGTCACTTGCCGATCCGGGGGCGTCCGCTCCGGGGTGGTCAGTCCGCCTCGGTGGGCGTAGCTGGTATCGATTCCCCAGGTGCGGTTGAACTCGGCAAGATCCGGGCCGTGGGACTCGTGGGCGGTGTCGTGGGTCAGGTACTCGGCGACGTCGAATCCGATACCGCCCGCTCCCAAGATCGCCACGGTCTTTCCCACCGGCGCATGATCCCGCAGGACATCGAGGTAGGTCACCACTCGTGGGTGGTCCACCCCCGGAAGATCCGGGATGCGTGGGGTGACGCCAGTGGCCAACACGATCTCGTCGAATCCAGCGGCAACGAGTTCATCAACGTCGACCCTGGTGCCCAGCCGGGTGGTGACCCCGGCGTCGTCGAGTTCATTGCGGAAGTAGCGCAGCGTCTCGTGGAACTCCTCCTTACCTGGGATCTGCTTGGCCAGATTGAACTGCCCGCCAATGATGTCGTCGGCCTCGAACAGGGTCACGTCGTGACCGCGGCGGGCGGCCGTGGTTGAGCAGGCCAGGCCCGCGGGGCCGGCCCCGACGACGGCCACCCGCTTGGGCCAGGGAGCCGGTTCGATGGTCAGCACAGTCTCGTGGCAGGCACGCGGATTGACCAGACACGAGGTGACCAGCCCGCTGAAGGTATGGTCCAGGCAGGCCTGGTTGCAGGCGATACAGGTGTTGATCCGGTCGGCTCGGTCGGCTGCCGCCTTCGCCACGAAGTCGGCATCGGCCAGGAATGGCCGCGCCATCGAGACCAGGTCGGCGAATCCCTCGGCCAGCAGCAGTTCGGCAACGTCGGGACTGTTGATCCGATTGCTGGTGACCAACGGGATTCCGATCTGACCCTTGAGTTCCTTGGTCACCCAGGAGAACGCCGCCCGGGGCACGCTCGTGGCGATCGTCGGGATCCTGGCTTCATGCCAGCCGATTCCGGTATTGATGATCGTCGCGCCCGCGGTTTCGATGCCCTGCGCGAGGTTGATTACCTCCGCCAGGGTGGAACCTTCGGTCACCAGGTCGAGCATGGAGAGCCGGTAGATGATGATGAAGTCGGTGCCGACCCGCTCCCGGACCCGCCGGACGATCTCCAGCGGGAAGCGTGTCCTGTTCTGATACGACCCGCCCCAGTCATCGGTCCGGTAATTGGTGCGGGCGGCGATGAACTCGTTGATCAGGTAGCCCTCTGACCCCATGATCTCGACGCCGTCATATCCCGCCGTCTGGGCGAGTTCGGCACAGCGGGCGAAGTCGTCGATGGTCGCCTCGATTTGGGCCGGCGTCAGTTCCGCTGGCGGGAACGGCGAGATCGGAGCCTGCACGGCGCTGGGCGCGACCAGGTCCGGATGGTAGGCATATCGACCGAAATGCAGGATCTGCATCGCGATTCGGCCGCCGGCTTCGTGTACTGCCGCTGTCACTACCCGGTGTTGGGCCGCTTCCTGCGGGGTCGTCAGTTTCGAACCACCGACCATCGGCCGACCGGCGTCGTTGGGTGCGATCCCGCCGGTAACGATCAGGCCAACTCCACCGCGCGCCCGGTCGGCGTAGAAGGCAGCCATCCGCTCGAAACCGCCGGGGGTTTCCTCCAGTCCGACGTGCATCGATCCCATCAGGACCCGGTTTGGCAGGGTGGTGAAGCCGAGGTCGAGGGGTGCCAGCAGCTGCGGGTAAGGGTTCACAGACGCCATCCTAGGTCGCGTGATCGAGTGGAGTTCAGCCGCGCTTCGAGTACTTCACCGATCGGCGGACGAGGGCTGCCATCGCGGCATCCTGGACTCTTGTCGGCATCGAACCCAGCAGGCTCAGGGGTCTGGCACCGCCGCCGACAATCTGGATTGGGGCAGGTCGGGGTGCTTTCAACGCGCGGGCGACCAACTCAGCAACTCGCTGCGGATCAGTCACGTTCTTGCCGGCCTGTTTCTTCATCGAGTCCATGAAGAAGTTGACCAGGGCCCGCTGCTCCGGGTACGGATTGTCGATCGGGATCAGGTCCGGCCGCTGACGACCTTCGAGGTCGGTTGCGACGGCGGCGGCACGCATGATCACGACACGCACTCCCAGCGGTGCGACTTCTCGCCGCAGCGATGTCGCCCATGCCTCCAGGGCGGCCTTCGACGATGCGTAGCCGCCGCTGAAGGGCACGACCAGGTGGGCCATCATGGCGGAGTTGACGACGATCGTTCCGCG
>JAUPKM010000506.1 GCA_030837445.1 Actinomycetota bacterium | reverse complement strand
CGGCCCGATCATTGCGAAGGTCGGGCGGGGTATCCGATGATCGACCACCGGGGCCTTGGCCGGGCCGCGGGAGGATCGCCGTGGCCGTCCTCGGGGCGGTCGTTCTCGTGCTCATCTGGCTACCGCCGGTGCTGGAGCAGCTTCGCGCTGGGCAGGCGGGCAACCTATCCCACCTTTTCTCGGTGGCCACGGGACAGCTACCGCCACCAGCGGACTGGGCGCAGTCGCACAGTCTGCGGGAGTCTCTCGGTGCAGTTCTGCGGATGCTGCCCGTGACCATCACGGGGCAGGACCACCTGCCGTCCTCAGTCGTCGACCTCAGCGATCAACCGCTGCCGTTAGTTCGGCTGCTGGCCAGCGCGCTGCTGCTGACTGTGGCAGTTGTGGTGGCGGTGCTGGGGTTCAGGCTGCGCCGTTGGTTCGTGGCGGTCACGGCACTCGGGACACTGGTGTGCGCCGTGACGGCGGTGGTGTTGGAAACTCAGACAGCCGGACCGCTGCTCCAATACGCCATCACCTGGGCGGTGGCCCTGCCAGTGCCCACCCTGATGGTGGTGACTGGTCTACTGCCCCACCGGACCACCGAAAGCCGCGCGGTTGCTGCGATCGGCACCTTCGCGGCGATCGTTACCTGCGCCCTGTTCGCCGTCGTGGCAACCATCGGGGCTCCAAGTACGGCCAATACCCAACCGATCACGCTGCTGGCTGAGTTGAAGCAGGCCCAACTCAAAGAGCCGATTGAACTGACAGCTGCCCCTTCGGTGTGGCCCGTGCGGGCGGCGATAGTGAACTTGGCGGACAAAGAGGGCTACCGAGTCCTGGCCGCTGGTGAGCCGCCGCAGTTCCCCAGGCGACTCTGGGGCGACGGTACGGGCAGCGAGGTAATAGCCTTGCCCACCACCGGACCAGAAAGTGCGCCGCCGACGGGAGCACGACTGGTGGCCCAGACAGCGACTTACAGCCTCTGGCTGGTGGATTCTGTCAACGCGCGACCCGCCGTTCCATAGCGGTTCGGGCCTGTTCCCGTTAGCCGCCGGCGAGCACCTGCGCGCACCAGTCGAACATCCGCTGGTGCAGCAGCGTTCGTGCCGCCGGCTCGCAATGGAAGTCGGCTCCCTCGGCGGCGGTGAATGGTTGCAGCACGACCGGTCCGGACACCAACTCGCTCAGTTGGGAGGCCTGACCCGGCCAGAACTGCTCGCCTTCCGGATCACAGATGAAGAGCGGGGTGGTGATCTGGTGGGCCACCGGCGATACGTCGTACTCGCGCATCGCGTGAACGATCTCGTACGGCGATGACATGCCATACGGCCGGCTCCGGAACGCCCACGTCTGCTGGAGTTCAGGCGACTGCAGCGCCATCGCCATGTACTGGTCGAATTGGGTGGAGTTGCCGTCGTCAAGGAGTTGGATCATCTCTGGCGGAAAGTGATCGAGCCAGGAGGTCGCGACGTTGACGACACCCGGGTCCAGCACGGCAGCAGCGATTCGTTGCTCGAAGGCGAGGGCCCGGGCTGCCCAGAAGCCACCTTGGCTCCAGGCATAAAGCAAAAGCGAATCCGGTGCCACGTCGGGGCGGGCAAGGGCGAAGTCCACCACTGGGCCCAGGACCTGCTCCCAATCGGGCCGGAACGGCACGTTCTCGTCGAACAGCATCGACTGCTGCCCCGGACCGTCAAACACCAGCGAGTTGTAGCCGCGGGCCAATGCAGCCTGCATCTCACCCCACATCGCGGAGACGGCGCCGTCACTTCCGTTGATGAGGATCAACGTCGGCCGGGGCGTGCCATCCACGCTGAGCCAGTAGCCAGGCAGGTCAGTACCACCGCACGGAATGCTCACCTTCGTCAGTACCGGTTGATGCCGCGCGGCGAATTCGTCCCAGCAGCGGCGGTGGGCATGGAACGCGTCGAGCACTGGTCCGATCTCGGCGAATGCCTGCAATGCCTCCATCGCTGAGGCGTAGTAGCTGGCCGCCCGCAGATAGGTTTCGGCTGCGCTGACGGTATTCCCCGCTTCTGCGCACCTGGCGGCGATGGCCTCAACTCGCCCGGCCAAGGCCAAGAACTCGTTGGCCCAGGCGCGATTGTCTCCGGCCGGAATGGCCTGAAAACAGTTGAGGATCTCGCCCACGTCCCCCATACCGAATGCCACCCCGCCGAGCGTGATCTGGGCGCGGAAGTTGAAGTCCTCGTCGTCGTAGAACTTGTATGCCATCAAAACCCTCCGGTTGAACCTGCCGAGCCTTCGCCACCCGGCGGCGGCGACAATGTCTACAGCCTGTCCCCCGTCACCGTTGGAGGCAAGATGGCGACCACACGTCAAGGTCCGCGCCGCGGGCTGGTTATCGCGGCCGCGCTCGTCGCCGCCGGACTGGTTGCGGGGATCTGGTGGTTCTTCGGGGTCAAGGATCCTCCGCCGCCGAGTCCGCTCGCAACAGCCGGAGCACGAACGGCGATCATCGTGCCCGGATACGGCGGTGGCACAGATGGCTTCGGCGCCCTGTCGTCAGCGCTGACAGCCCAGGGTGTGTCGGTGGAAGTACTCGATATCGGTGACGGCCACGGCGATATCAACGCCTACGCCGCGCAGTTACGGCAGCGAACAACAGAGGTGGAACGGCCAGTCGCCTGGATCGGATTCTCGATGGGCGGCCTGATTGTCCGGGCCGGCTACGGCAGCGAACAGGTCGACCAAGTCTCGTCGATCACGAGTTGGGCTGCGCCGCTGCAGGGCACCAAAACAGCCGCCTTGGCTCAATTCGCGGGAGCCTGCGACCAGGCCTGCCAACAGATGACACCGGATTCGGAATTGGTCGAATCGGTCG
>JAUPKM010000505.1 GCA_030837445.1 Actinomycetota bacterium | reverse complement strand
TGATCTCGTCGATGATGAGCACGTAGGCGGCGTCGGGGTTCTCCGCGGCCTTGTCGACCAGCGAGCGTAGCGGCCCAGCCTTCAGGGTGAACCCGATCTGCCCGCCCGCCCCGCCCTGCGGACGGAAGCCCTCGAAGAAGTCCTCGTAGGAGTAGGCGGGATGGAACTGGACGAGTTTGACGTTCCCCTTGTCTGTGACGTGCCAGGCGAGTTGCTGTGCGATGTAGGTCTTTCCGGTTCCGGGCGGCCCGTAGAAGATGAGTTGGCGACGGTCGCGGAGGAGTTCGACGCAGTCCTGCAGCCAGTCCAGGCCGACGTGGATGCGGTCGGCCAGTTCCTGGGTGGCGTTGGTCAAGTGCACCGCCGCGGGACCCGGCCGAGGCGGCCTGCGTTCGGCCAGTGCCAGCAATTGGTCGAGGTGCGGGCTGAGGTCGAGGACTTCTCCCTGTCTGCTGAGCCGTGCGGCGATGTCGCTGGGGATGTCCGACCACGGGCAGGGATGCCCGAACCATGTGACCGAGCGGCGCAGGTTCGACCGTCCATCGCTGCTCGGAGTGAACTCAGCGGGTCCGGTGACGGTCCCGAAGTACACCATCCCCTGGCTGATCGTCACCACAAGGTCGTCGGGATGCATCCGCTTGAGGAATGTGTAGAACTCGTCGAACTTCTCCTGCCGGGCGGCGTAACCCGAGGAGCGGTAGTCCTCGTCGACGAAGGCCTTCAGTTCCTCCCGGGAGACGTACGGGTCTATCGGCCGCAGCAGGCTCGCCGCCAGGGACACCGACTGCTTGGCCCGCCAGGTCGGCACCATGTCCTGGCCTTTGACGTTGGACCCGTGCACCTTCCACGCATGCTGCACCTGATCCGTCGGTTCCGGATCGGGCGACGACGGCTTCTGCCACCGGTCAAGCCACGGTTCGTCGTACAGGTCGACGTGCCCACCTTCGGCGTCGGTGATGGCGCGGTAGATGCTCTCCAGGTCGGTGTCGACGTCACCGGAGGGCTCGGTCAGGTAGTCGTCGGCGAACGCATCGCGCATCGCGGTGCGGTGCTCGACCTTCACGACGGGCAGGAAGAAGTGCGGGAAGGCCAAGTAGAGCAGTGATTGCCGCTGCGCTGCCTGGCCGGTCGGCACCGAACTAACCTCTTCGCGGAATAACAGTGGGTCGGCCAGCGCCTCGATCCGCCGCTGCCGGGAAAGAGACTTGAAGTGGCGCGCCAGTTCGATGAGATAGGCGAGTTGCGCCCACCGGTAGGTGGTGAAGGCCTGGCCACCGTTGAACACACCGCCACCGAGGAGCGCGGCTTCGACGTCGCTCGGCAAGGCCACCGGCTCACTGCTCATGTCAAGAACGCTGCGAACCTGCTTGACCTTGAGTGGGCCGCCGACGTTGATGATCGGCAGCACGTTGAGGATCAGCAGTTCGGCGAACAACTGCACCATCGCGGGTGACGCGCCAGCGAGTTGGCGCTTGAGCTTGTCGAAGAAGCCGTCGCCCCCGGTGTCGGGCTTGTCGACGTAATCCCGCTCAAGTGCGTCCAAATTCGCCGACGTCCACACGGGTTCACCCGGTGTCAGTAGCGATCCCTCACCGCCGAGACCCACCTCGATCAGCCGCCGGCCAACCGCCTCGACGGCGATTGATGCCTTCCGCGCGAATGTCCCGACCTCAACCTCGGTCATGGCCGCCTCCCCCTCTGAACTCACTACTTGCTTGCCTTATCGAACGGCGACGCATAGGGCACGCCGGTCGCCTCGGCTTCGGCCATCGCGTCGTAGATCTCCAGAATCAGCCGGTGGTGAGCACATAGCTCTTGCCCGAGCGTGCGGTTTCGATGGCCTCGCGCTGGTGGCGGTGCAGGGTGATCGGCCGGTCGCCGGCGTCCGCGACGTGCGCCTTCGGGCGGAAGATCTTCGCGCACTCGGCGTGCAGCAGGCCATCCGCCACCGCGTCATCGATGGAACCGCCGGAGGCGAACGTCGGGTTCAGCGACAGCCATGGTTCGGGCCACTGTTTGCCCTCGGCGAGTTCGTCGGCGACGTACTGCTTGATCCGCGGGTCCTGCGGGGTGACCGCGCTGGTGGTGAAGGACTTGTAGTCGTCGATCAGTTCCTGGTGGACGTTGAATATGTCCAAACGACTCTCCTCCCCATGCGCACCCCCGCAGCCGCGTCCCGTCACCCGGGCGGGCCAGACCGCCTCACACGTGCGTGACCAACGGTCACGACGAACATACCGGTGGCGAGTGGCGGTCTTGGCTATTCAGCGGACGTGGCCGGCATGGGACGGCAATCACCAGTAGAAGACAAGGGCGAGCGCCCCGAACACGACGACAGAACTCACGAAGGCGAAGACACCGAAGAGACCTCCGACAAGCACACCCAGAAGGGTGCCTGAGCCGGCCACCAGAGCAAACAAGTGATCCAGGGTGCGGCGCGACAATTCGGCCCTGGCCATTCGGGCGCTGAACCGGCTGGTAGGCCGGAATCGGCCGATTCAAGGGCCGAGCGACCGAAGTTTGAACTGGTATTGCCTGCGGCGAGACTGATATCGGTGGAAGTCGTTGCGGTGCATGATCGCCCCACGTGGCCAGCAGAAGTGCTTCGGTCTCATCAGCCCAGTCCGGCCGGATCGGCCGAACTTCGGGGTCGTCCAGATTGTCGCTCTGCCTGTCCGCCAACGAACCTGGAACAGGATCGAACAGGACCTGGCCCCACCACTGCAAACCGATTCTCTGGTTCGTGTGGACACCCACATGGCCACGCCGGAGCTCACAGCTGATCCGGTTCTCCCACCGCATCGAGCAATTCTCCGGCACCGGCTGGTTCACCATGTCGCCGTCAAAGATTCGACGGCGCCGCCGGGGCCAGGGGAAGCCTCAGATCGACCCATTGCGCCACCGGAACGGGCGAGCCATACGTACCGTCACCAGACACCCCGCCGCACGCGTTGACGGTGCTGCACACCATCCAACTGTGGATATTGCTCAATGGCGGACCGGACTTGACCGCAAACAGTGTGACCGCACCTGCGACGGAGCCCGGCGGAACCTTGATGTCACCAGGTGAATACGGACCGCCGCTCGACGTTTCCCCACCGGTCGGCGGTGCGACGTCCAACCAGCCGCTGACTTCGGCATCGGTGAACCACTGACCGCCATTTGCCGGGTTCACGCCCACCCAATCGCCTCCCACAGAGACATTCGGCGCATAGATCACACGCCACGTGCCGCCCGGCTGCGCCCTGATGTCGCCTGCTTGGAGGGCGGGGGCTGGGTCGATCACCACGCTCACGACCGTCTCAGAGGAAAAGTAGCCATCACTGACCGTCACGATGAAGGAGTCGGATTGATCGGCAGGGCCAGCACCGACCTGGGCAGCGGCTTGGCGGGCGGCGGCGATCGGGGCGTAGGTGAACGCCCCAGAGTCGCTGTCGATGACCACATAACCCTTCGCCGTGGATTCCGGCGCGGAGTAGGTCAAGGTGTCCCCGTTGGGATCGGTGGCGTCGACCTGCCCTGTGACTACTCCGTTGGGCTCTGGATCATTTGTGCTGTAGCCGAGGATGGTCGGCGGATCCCCCGGAACGAACAGAATGTCCCAGCCATCCACGCTCGACGACGGTACGTAGAGCGCACCTTGTGACGATGTAAGGACCAACCAGGCCATATCCGCCAACTCTGGTTCTTCGTGAGCAAATATCGTTCGGAGCGCGACCGCATTGGTGTCCGGATTGCGCACGATGGTGTTTGTCGGATAGCTGACGGTTGGATCGTGTGGCTCGGTTGCCGGGTCGGCCGCACCGACCAAATACAAGTCGGACCAGGTTGAGACGTCCGAAGTGGAGGCATAGCTGGGACCACCTGCAGCGCTACCAACCAGCCACGTCATCGTCCCGGGGATTCCGGTTCCCGCCTGCGGAATACTCTCGTCGAAAATGCTGCGTATCGCGACCTGTCCCGTTGTCGGGTCGTGCTTTATGTCGTTCGTCTGGTAGCTCATGGCCGGGCTTATCTCCACGATCACCGGCGTGCTCACTGAGCCACCATGGCCGTCAGAGACCGTCACGGTGAGGCTCTCGGAGGCGTCCGTGGGCGAGAGCATTAGGTACGCGTTACGGCGGGCCGAGGCCGTCGGCGTGAAGGTGAAGCTCCCGTCGGCGGCGATCTCGAGGCTTCCTTTGCCCGTGCTGGTCGCACCGCCGAAGCTCAGGGTGTCCCCGTCGTCGTCCGCAGCAACGACCGAGCCCACGACGACGCCAGTTGCACTGTCAGGCGTGCCAACTGTCAGGCCCCCTACCACCGGCACGGAATTGAGGGGAGTGACAGGGACGATGACATGGGTGGTCGCGGTACCTCCAAAGCCATCGCTCAGCGTGATCGTGAAGCTGTCGCTCTTGTCTGCCTCAGTCGCCCAGTCGGCGGCCGCACCGTGACGAGCAGCCAGCGTCGGCGTGTAGGTGAAGCTTCCGTCGGAAGCTACGGCGACGCTGCCCTTTGCGGTCGTGGCGGAACCGGTGAACTCGAGGGTATCTCCATCGGCATCGGTGGCGCTGACGCTGCCGGTGACCACCCCGAGTACACCTGGCGCACCAATGCTCGGCGTGCCCGCCACCGGCGCGGAGTTGAACTCAGCGACAGTCACGCTTATCGGAACGGTGGCCAAACCTCCCCTGCCGTCGGAAACGGTGACGGCGAACAGGTCCGCCCGATCATCAGCCGGTCCCCCGATTCTGGCAGCGGCGTGCCGGGCCGTTGCGGTCGGAGTGTAGGAAAAGCTGCCGTCAGCAGCCACAACAACGCTGCCCTTCGCGGTGATTGTTGAGCCGCCATAAGCGAGGACGTCACCGTCGGCGTCGGTGGCGTAAACCCGGCCGGTCACTACCCCCGTCACGGGGTTGGGTGTCCCCACGACCGGGTTGCCGATAACCGGTGAAGTGTTGGTCGGGCTGATGATCGCAGGCCCGGAGATAGGGACAACGACTTGAACTGCCACCGATGCGCTGTGGCCGTCACTGACGGTCACGGTGAAGGCGTCCGACTTCTCCTCTGGGGTGGCCCCAGGCCGGCTCGCATTCTTCTGCGCGACCGTTGTCGGCGTGTAAACCCATTCGCCTGTAACAGGATTGACGCTGACGATGCCCTTGGCGGTGCTGGCTGGTGCGATGTAACTGAGAGCATCGCCCTCGGGGTCGCTGGCATTGACCTTGCCGACCACCACCCCGGTGACCGCATCAGGAACGCCGACAGTCGGGGTCGTGGCGACGGGCACGGAGTTGGCTGTATTGCTCGTCAGGGGGCTGATCGCCACAGCAACCGCAACGGTGACCGATCCGCCCTTGCCGTCGGAAACGGTCACAATAAAGCTGTCGGATGTGTCAGCGCCGGTGGCCCCTGCCTTGGCTGCGTTCTCACGCGCGGCGACGGTCGGGGTGTAAGTGAATACACCAGTGCTGGAATCTATTTCGACACCGCCCTTGCTGGTGTTCGCGGGAGCGGTGTAGGTGAGCGTGTCACCGTCGGAGTCGGTGGCCGACACCGTCCCGGTGACCGCACCGGTGACCGAATCGGGGATGCCAACGTTCGGGCTGATCTCCGTCGGCGCGGAGTTGACCGGCGTGGTGGGCACGAAGATATTGACGATCGCCGCGACGAACTGGTCGACGACCGTCACAACTTGATTGACAAACTGCGTGAACGCCTCCACGATTCCGCTGATCACCGCCTGGACCTGCTGGACGATCGCCGTGATCGGATCGACCGACGTCACCGCGGCCACCGGAGTCAGCGCCTGAACCGAGTTGACTCCATCCACCGTCGCCGCCGCAGGAACCGGCTCGGTGTCGAGGACCTGACCCGCTGACGCCCTTCCGGCCGGTGTGCTGCGCACAGCCGGTCGGCTTCCGGCTTCCCGGCGGGCAGCAGCCACCATCACCCACGACATCGCCGCCTTAACCGGCCCACCCGGAAGCGAGCCGGGCCAGTCGCCCGCAACGGCCGCCACCGTTTCAGCGGTCGCGACCGCCGGCGCCATCATCGGCGCCTCGGCGGTCACCTCCGACGGCGGTGGTGCGATGGTGATGAGAACGGGTACTGGAGGCGCCAATTCGGCCGGGGCAGAAGCGGCCGGACGGATGAGGCGATCCTCGATGACCTCGGTCAGCACCCCCGCTGTCGGCGGTGCCGTCTTGGCGGCAATCGCTGGGGTCGGCCCATCGGATTCCGTCCGGGTCGCCACCGTGCCGCCGACGGAGTAAGTCTTGGCGACCTGTCCCCGTGCACGATCCGCCCCGCCGGGCTCTCGTCCGTTTGATGGCTGCGGTGCGGCGGATCGCCCGGCCCGCGACCGCGATCCTGAGTCAGCGGACCCATCCCTCGTCGGTGGTGTCTCAGCCCGCTCGGTCCTGCCCGACGAATCCGTCGACTCTGTCGGAGAGGCCCCGGCCACACCGGCACTCAACCCGCCCAATGCAGCGCCGACGCCCAGGGCAACCGCCAAGCCCCCAACCCTGCCCACAAACACCGATGCCCGCATGACGCCCCCCGTCGATCACCCAACCCATCCGACGGGAGAACCGAGCCCACCGCCGCTTCCCCGCACCACAAGCGAAGGTAAGAAATATGGCACAGGGGTCGCTGCTGGGCCAAATGCCGAGACATGTATAGCGAGGTCGGTAATGGCATGTTGGACAATACATTTCAGTTGAAGAGTCAACCGAATCCGCGGTTCATCGAGTTCCCCTCCGGCGGTCACCCTGCCGGAAGCAAGTGAAGTCAACCTCCTCTCCTGACTTCACTTATCTACACAAATGAAGTTAGCTTAGGCTATGGCTTCACTTCGCCCGGTCACCTACGAGACCGTTCGCTGGGAACCGCAGGGGCAGCGGCAGTTGAGCGGGGCGTCGCCCAAGTACGGCACCTATCGCCCCACCGTGCCGGCGAGCATCGCAGACCTGGACCTCATTGTGCCTCCGGTGGTGGCCGCAGAAGCCGAGTCCGCGAGCCGCGAAGTCACACGCTTCGACGCCGAGCTCGGGGGTGAGATCGCACCGTTTGCCGCAGTTCTGCTGCGGTCGGAGTCCGCTGCAAGTTCACAGATCGAGAATCTGACCGCATCAGCGCGCGCCATCGCCGAGGCCGAGCTGCCCGGCGGCAAGGCCAAGCGCAACGCCGAGCGAATCGTCGCGAACAACGCGGCGATGCGCGCAGCGATCGCGCTGTCCGACACCATTGATGCCGACGCCATCCGCGCGATGCACCGCGCGTTGATGGTCAACGAGCCACGACACACCCCCGGAGAGTTCCGCACCGAGCCAGTGTGGATCGGCGGTGGTTCCACCCCCATCGGCGCGACCTTCGTCGGCCCCCGCCATGAGGTCATCCCGGAAGCGATCGACGACCTGATCACTTTTGCGCAGCGCCCCGACGTGTCCGCGTTGCCGCAGATCGCTGTTGCCCATGCGCAGTTCGAGACCATTCACCCCTTCACCGACGGAAACGGCCGCACGGGCCGCGCACTGGTGCAGGCCATGCTGCGCAATAAAGGCCTGTCGCGCCAGGTGACGGTGCCGATCTCGGCTGGCCTGCTCACCGACACGAGCGGATACTTCGCCGCCTTAACCAGCTACCGCGACGGTGACGCCGTACCGATTGTCGAGCGCTTCTCGCGGGCCACCGTCCTGGCTCTGGCAAACGGACGTCAACTCGTCGACGACCTGCGCGACATCCGCGCGGGGTGGAACGACGTCATCACCGCGCGGTCGGACTCGGCGGTGTGGCGGGTCGCCGATCTGCTGACCCGCCGTCCGGTCGTGAACGCCGCTCTGTTGGCGCAGGAGTTGGGCATCGAATCCACCAACGCTCATCGCTACCTCAATCCGCTCACTGAAGCGGGAATCCTTGTCGAGACAACCAATGGGCCCCGCAACCGGGTGTGGCGTTCTCCTGAAGTGCTCGCTGCCCTCGACTCGTTCGCTGAACGCGCCGGGCGGCGAGGCTGACCTAAAACCTGGTGGGCGCGGAGGGTTTCGAACCCCCGACCGCTGGTGTGTAAAACCAGAGCTCTACCACTGAGCTACACGCCCGTCACGCCAGGAGTTGATGCACTCCCGGGCACCGGCAGGTTAC
>JAUPKM010000072.1 GCA_030837445.1 Actinomycetota bacterium | reverse complement strand
GGCGAGTTATCGACCTCGCTGACCAATTCCAGCCTGCCTAGAATCCTGTCGCGGAATCCCATGTTTGGCTCCCCCTCACGGTTCGCAATCGGTGGTGGCGGCCGGTTCTCCAACAGTGCCCGCCGCATTGGGGCCCGCCGCATTGGGGCCCGCCGCATTGGGGCCCGCCGCATTCGGTTCTCAACGTTCTCCACGTTAGGGCCAACCCCTGACATTCTCTGAGCGCTCGCCCGCGGATTAGTAACAGATTCAGCGCGAACTGTGCCTATAGTCGTTGAATGGTCACGGAATCGCAGGCCGGCGACGGGTTCATAGTGCCCGCGGCTGGCCGGGAGCGGTACCTGTGGGATCCCGCAGACGCTGGGCTGTATTCCCGATCCGAACTCCGCCGACAGCGTGGCCCGTATGAGTCGACGCTGCCCGCCCAGATCGCCGAGTGGCGGCCCACTTTCAGCGGGTCGGTCAGTGCTGACGTCGAGGACGCCACGCGCGCCTTGCTGGATTTCGACGCCCATGCCCGGGGCGCCCTTGGTGTCGACGATCCTGCTGCCGGGCCGATGTCAGCCATCCTGCTGCGCACCGAGGCCGTGAGTAGTTCTCAGATCGAGAACCTCACCACGAGCGCGAGGCAGCTTGCGCTGGCGGAGCTGGATCAGACGAGTAGATCAAACGCGATGACGGTGATCGGCAATGTCCGCGCGATGGAGGCCGCTCTGAGTTTGGCGGAGCGCATCGATGAAGCAGCCATCCTGGCGATGCACCGGGAGATGCTCAGTCGGCAGCCCGGATTCGAGCGGCACGCCGGAGTCTTCCGAGATCAACTCGTGTGGATCGGCAAGGACAATGCTGGCCCGCGCGGCGCCGACTTCGTCGCACCTCAACCCCAACGCGTGCCAGCGGCCATGCGGGACCTGGTTGTTTTCGCGTCGCGCGATGATCTGCCCGTCCTGGTTCAAGTCGCGGTGGCTCACGCGCAGTTCGAGACCGTCCATCCTTTCGTCGACGGCAACGGGCGCACCGGGCGCGCGTTCGCGCAAGCTCTGCTGCGAAACAAGGGCCTCGCCTCGCACACGACGGTGCCCCTGTCGGCCGGTCTGCTCACCGATACCGGCAGCTACTTCGATGCGCTCACGGCCTACCGTGACGGTGATCCGGGCCCGATCGTGGCTCGCTTCGCCGACGCCGCCCGGTTCGCGACGGTCACGGGCCGTCACCTGGTTGACGAACTCGCCGCCCAACTCGCCGACGGGCGCGGCAAACTCGTCGGCGTGCGCCCGCAGGCCGCCGTGTGGACCGTCCTGCCTCGCCTGGTCGGCCAGCCCGTGGTTACTACCGCGTACCTCGTGGAGACCCTCGGGCTGAACAAGGTCACAGCCGGGAGAACCCTCGACCTGCTCACCGCCCGAGGTGTCCTCAGCGAACGCACTGGGATGCGCCGCAACCGGATCTGGCAGCACACCGGCATCCTGGACGTGCTCGACGAGTACGCCCACAGCATCCGGCGCGACTGACATGCGTCACCGCCTACACCGGCAACTGGCGCGCAGCCGCAACCCGGGGGGTCGGGCACGGATGCCACCCCTCTAGCGGCAGCCCAGAGCGTCAGCGCTTGCGGTTATCCGCCGGGCGAGTTCGATATCCAACGCCGTCACGCCGCCAGCGGAGTGTGTGCTGAGCGCAAACCGGACGCGGACCCAGCGGATGTCGATGTCAGGGTGGTGATCGAGTGCCTCGGCCTCATCACCGGCTTGAACCACCAGTCGGATCCCAGTGGCGAAATCCGGTGCGGTGAACTCGCGCTCGATCAGAGTCGTCGAGCCGACCCAGCCGGGCAGGTCAACCAGGGCGGCGGCAAGTGTGTCCGGGGTCAGCGTCTGCATGCGGTCAGTCAACCATCGCCCCGACCCGGCGACCAGCGGCACCGATGTCGAATTGTCCCCTCGCCTGAGGTGCTGCACACTCGTGACAATTATGAGCCGATCCCCACGCGCAAGAAGCCGGCCGCCGCTGCTGGCCTGGCCCGTTCGCGGGGTGCTCGCCGGCGCTGCCGGGACGATGGCGATGACGCTGGCCTACTACGTCGAGCGCAGGTTCCGCGGCGGAGCTCACGGTGGTGTGCAGAGACTCGTGGACGGGACGGCGGTGCCGGGGTTGGCGTCGGACTCCGGTTTGGACTTCGATGACACCATCGTTCCGGGTCAGATCGTGGCGTCGATTCTGCACCTGCCGAGCGTGACGAGCACCCAGGCGGGGGAGTTGGCAATCGCGTTGCGTTGGGGGTACGGATCCATATTCGGGATCAGTCATGTGCTGCTGCGGTCCCGGTTGCGCGAGCCCGGCGCGAGCGCGGTGTTCGGCGGGATTCTGCTGACGATGACCTTCACCATGTTCCCGCTGTTGGGTCGGACGCCGCCGCCGTGGCGGTGGGCGCCGGATGTGCTCGCAACCGCCGTCGCTACCCACGGGGTCTACGTGGTAGCCGCGGCCCTCGTCGATGACACCTTGCGGTGAGGCGACTGCCACGAGACGCGGGCGGCTGGCAAGGCCGGCGGCGCGCGGAATTCCCTAGCGAGTCTTGTCGAGTTCGTCGAGCGTGAGTACGGTGTGGCGGCCATCCGGCCATCGCACCGTCATTTCCAGGTCCGCACCCGCCGCCAGTAAGTAGCGGCGCAATGTGGACAGCAGCATGTCGCTGCGTTGTTCCGTCCTTTGAATCGCGACCTGGGAAACGCCGAGAAAGTCCGCGATGTCCTGCTGCGTGAGGTCGGCGGCCTGGCGAATCATCGCCAACCCCATCGCATGTTCACCGTCGGTCTGTCTCATTCCTTCGCGGATCGCGTCCACGCGTGCGCGTCGCTCGGGGTCACTCAGCAATTGCTCAAGGCGGGCGTTCCCCCTGACAAAAGTGATGCTCTCTTCGCTCATTTGGCGTTTACCCGCTTCCATTCATCAATAACAGCATTCGCTGTCGTCACTGCTGAGGCGTACCAGACGTCACCCACGCCTGCCTTGTCGAATGCGGTCGCAGCGACGACCACCTCACCACTCGGCGCAAACCAGACGATGAGCCGCATGGCAATACCCGGCACGAAGGGGTGAGCAATCCGCCACAGGGGATAGCGGTGGCCTTGTCGGACGCGCTTGAGCGTGGCCGATTCCTGCACAGGCACTTCATCAAGGTGCTCCAGCACTTCCAGCAACGACAAAAGGAGGATGAGACGCTGACCTCCCTCTGCTTCCAGTCGATCGAGGAACCCGTCGAACGTTGAGGTCCAGTCGATCAGCACACAGTAGTATAACCTGGAAGTTATAGCCACGTAAGCGGAGGCGGCACGCCCGTGACTCCTCCAGGTTGCGGAATTCAGGTGGGTGCAGACTTCAAGCGGGGCCGCAACTGACGTGGGGGAATCTTCTGGAAGGAGGACCATGGCGCCATATGAACCCATCTGGTGGGCGAGGACCGAAGTCGGTTACGAGGACGAGAAGCGCCGCGACCAGTTCGTCGCGCTGCCCGAGTCGCTGGCCAAGACGGCGCTGAGTTGGCGGGCGGTGCTCAAGGTCACCACCTTTGGTGAGCTGCGTGCGGGGGTCGAGCCAGCGATCGTGGCGGAGATCCTGGAGTGGGCGGTGGACGAGGATTCCGGGGACACGCCGCCGATGGGCGAGGAACCGTTCGACCTATCCGCCTTCGGCCCCTACCAGGATGTGGATTGGCCACCGGATCCGCACGCCACGATGCTGGCAGCGCTGCCCGCCGAGATCGTCGACAACTTCGGCACAGTGGAACGCACCACTATGCATGGCGACACGGTGCGTTTCCCCGGCCGCCTTGCCGAGGCGATCTGTGACGAACTGGTCGCGACCGGATACACGGTCGAGGAGGTCCCGGAGTTGGCGGAGGTCCTGCAGGATCCTGCTGTTGAGCGCCGCCTCTGACAGGTGGCGGCTGCCCTGCTCGCCGTTCGGCGCGCGCTCGACGCGGGTTGGGCGGGAGGATGGGGGTGACGTCGGTTTCTGAGGTCACCCGGCCGGTGAGAGTGAGGGGGTGGCGGGGATGGTGCGGATGATTCCGTCGCGTATCGATGAGGACGCGCCGCCGGGGGAGAAGGCGGTGTTCGCCGCGCTAGCGGGGGCATCGGGGGCCGACGACTGGGTCGCCTTGCATTCGCTGCGGTTGGCCGAGCATCCCACCCAGCAACGCGGCGAGGCGGACTTCGTGGTGATCGCGCCGGGAGTCGGGGTGGTGGTGGTCGAGGTCAAGTCACATCTGTCGGTGGAGCGGGATGGCCAGGGGGCCTGGCTGCTGGGCACGTCGAAGCCGACAATGCGCGGCCCTTTCCAACAAGCGGATACGGCGAAGTTCGCGATCGAGAAGTTCCTCGCGCAGCGGATGGGCCTGACGTCGATCCATGTGGAGTCCTGTGTTTGGTTCACGCGTCTGCAGGCTCGCCGGGATCTGGCTGGCAGTCTGGAGTGGCACGACTGGCAACTGTTGGACGCCGACGACCTGACCGGCGACATCGTCGCGGTGCTGACCGGAGTCATCGATGCGGGTCGGGCGAACAGGGCGCGGGCCGGGCATCGATGGCCATCGATAGTGGGTCCCGGTTCTGCCGAGAGCCACAGGATTGTGTCGGTGTTGAAACCGCAGTTGCACAGTGAACCGACGCGGGCGGATCTGCGCAGGGCGCGGGATCTCGAGCTGGGTCAGCTGTTGGAGGAGCAGTCTGCGGTGGTCGCCGGGCTTAACGGCAACGACCGGATTGTGGTGTCGGGCCCCGCCGGGTGCGGAAAGACGTTGCTGGCGCTGAAGGCGGCTCGGGCGGAGGCGTCGGCCGGACGACGCGGCCTGCTGCTGTGCTTCAACCGCGCTCTGGCTGCACACCTGCAGGTGCAGGCACGTGACGTCCCTGGCCTGTCGGTGGCGACGTTGCCGGGGTTGATGTTGGAGGTTGCCGGACTGACACCCGCTGACGACCGTGATCAGAGCTTCTGGGAGGAGACGCTGCCGGTCGCGGCGTGGGCGGCGGCGGACGGGTGGGACCGCGTCGACTATCTGGTGGTGGACGAGGCACAGGATCTTTGCCGCCCGAATTGGTTGGACGTGATGGATCAACTCGTCGCCGGTGGACTGGTTGAGGGACGTTGTCTGTTCTTCGGCGATTTCGCTGATCAGGCGATCTACACCGAGGCGCCCGCGCAGGTGTTGCGCGAGCGGATGGGTCCGGCGGCGTGGTTCCACCTGTACACCAACTGTCGCAACCTGCCCGGGATC
Source organism: Actinomycetota bacterium (assembly GCA_030837445.1). GTDB lineage: Bacteria > Actinomycetota > Actinomycetes > S36-B12 > UBA10799 > JACJWR01. The sequence continues at coordinate 6,100 of JAUPKM010000072.1, read as the reverse complement.
GCGGCGGAGGCCGAGCTACTCGGGGCGTCCGGGGGGCACCCGGTGCTGTGTCGCCGGGCCGCCGACGGCTACCGGCCGACCCACCTGGTGTATCGGGATCCGGTCGAGCAGCAGTCGATGCTCGTGCAGGCTGTCCGCGACCTGCGAGACGACGGTTTCGAGTTGCACGACATCGTCGTGTTGTCCCGCTACCGGGACTCGGCCGCGCAGCGGTGCACCGATGGCTGGTTGGCGCCACTGTTGGTCGACTACCGCCAGGGTGGTCCAGTGGTCAAGGGGAACGTGCGTTACTCCACGATCCACTCGTTCAAGGGTTTGGAGGCACCCGCGGTCATCATCACCGATGTGAACGTGTCCAGTCGCGGCCCCTACCACGACCTGATCAACGTCGGTATCACTCGAGCCCAGGACCGGTTGACGATTCTCGCCACCGAGGACGGCCTCGCGCACCTGGGTGCACGGTGAATCGGCAGTGGCTGGGGAAGTCGACGACCAGATGCTAGAGCCGATGCGGCAATCCGTCGGGGAGGGCTCCGGGTTTCTGGGGCGCCTCGCCGCGGTGGTGACCAACGCACGGCGACTGGACCCGACCTGCCCGGTTGTCGTGATCGTGTCGACGGGAGCCGAGGCGCGGGAGTTGCGATTGTCGATGGCCCGTTCCAGTCTCAGCTGTCTGCACGTGGGAGTGTCAGCCGCGACAGTCCCGGCTGCCGCCCTGAGGGTCGCCGATCGGGTCGCACTCGGTGGCCGACGGCTGGCAGATCCGGTCCGTGATGTCGCCGATGCGGTGCGTCGGAACGCGGCTGCCGGCTACTTCGCACCACTGAACGGACGACTCGGGGTGACCGACGCGTTACAGGCCGCCGTCGGCGTCTGGGACCAGGCGGGGGCCGACGGTCGGGCTCGGCTGGTGGCCGCGACAACGCCGGTCGCCGACCATGCCCGGTTGACCGGGCTGGACGAGTTGTACCGCGTCGTCTGCCAGGACCTGGCGGACGCAGATGTCATGTTGCCCGGCGAGCTTCTCGGTGCCGACATCGAGCCGGGCCTGGTGGCGGACTCGGTTTGGGTGGACGCAACGTTGAGTGTCCCGACGCCCGCCGAAGGGGAGTGGCTCGCCCGGTTGGGACTGATGGTGGACTTGCACCGGGTTGATCCGGCGGCGCTGGTGGCGCAAGTCGGTGATGTGCTGGCTGGAGTGTCCTGCACCGTCGACCCGGTGGATGAGTCGATGCTGGCGGCGCGCCGGGTGACGCTGGCGTTGGAGAGTGGTGTCGCAGCCCGCGACATCGTCGTCGCGGTCGCATCATCTGAGGTCGACCGCTACGCCAGCCTGATTGCGGCCTCGTTGGCGTGCGCACAGGTACCGGTCGACTATGGCTTCCTCGGCGGTGATGTCGGCGGACAGGTCCGACGGCTGTGGGACACCGCCACTGGACGGGTCATCGCCGCGATCGCTGACGCGGTGTCCGAGGTTCGTCAGCCAGCGGACCTGCGGATGGACCAGCTGGTCACCGTTGCGCGCGCTGCCGTCCTGCGCGACGACCGAGGTGTCCAACTTGGTGACGCACGGGTCCGGGAGGTATGGCAAGCGATCAGGGGTACCGACCCGGCTGGCTGGTCGACGCAACTGCTGCCACCCGAGGCGGCCTCTGAGGCGGCGATGGCCGACGCGGCGGAGTGCCTGCGTGAGATCGCGGCCGCGATCCACACCCTGGCCACCTCGGAACGGTCACCAATCCCGTGGTCGGATATCGGTTCGGCGTTGGCGGCCGTGCTGGCCCGGGTGGTTCCGGCGGGGTTGGTCGACGACGCCGCCGCCGAGCGGACAGTGGGGCTCTTGGAAATGTGGCACGTACGTGCCGGCAACACGACGTGGGCAGAGGCGTTGGGGGATCTCAGCGCGGTGCTGGGTACCTCGGTGGCGACCCCGGGCGACGGCGTTCGCATCGCCGGGCTGTCAGCGGCGTGGGCGATGTCCGCACGGGTACTTGTGGTCGTCGGTGCGGCCGATGACCAATTCCCTGGTGTGCAATCGGCGGTTGGTCCGTTGTCGCCGGGCGACATTCAACAACTTCGTGCCGTCAGTGATGAGGTGCAGCAATTCCGGGCCCCGAACGAGGAAGTCCCGGGTCGAATCTCGGAAGGACCCGCGGCTGAGGACGGGATGCGCTGGCTGATCGCCGCACTGGCCGGTGTGCGCTGGGCGACGGTCTCGTACCCGCGCAGCGACATGTTGCGCACGGTGACCCGCGAGCCCAGCCGCTACCTCATTGCTGCGCAGGAGGCCGGACTTCTCGCGCCCGAGACCGACCATTTCGGTTCCCGCGCCGAACAGTTCCACCGCGTCGACGATGGCACGCTGGGGCTTTTGGGTCCCGCCGATGCGGCCGCGTCGCTACTGCGTTGCGGCACTGACTCGGACGCGGCCCGGCAGGTCACGGGCCTGGAGGTCGACCTCTCGGCGGCAGTGGCGTGCGCCCACGCCAGAGCCTCCGGCCCGGTTGAGGTCGGCGCCCAGGAGCCCACCGCCCAGGAGCCCGTCGCCGTGGATGCCTTCGACGGCGATCTGCGTTCGGTTGCCCGGGAGTATCCGGATCGGTTCAGCCCGGATTTCCGGCGCGGCCCGCGGCGGGCGTCGCCGTCGTCGTTGGAGAAGCTTCTGGGCTGCCCGGCGGGGTGGTGGGCTCAGCGGATGCTCGGGGTCGGTGGCCCCGAGGATCTGGATCCGGCCGAGATGGATCCGCGCGCCTACGGCAGTTGGCTGCATGAGGCGCTGCAGCGGTTGTCCGAGGACGATGTCCTGATCGGGGGCGCCCGGTCGGATGCACTCACCGGGCAGGCGCTCTGGGATGCGGTCGGCGGCCGACCAGACGCTCTCAACGAAGGCCGCGACAGCCGTGACACGTCGCTGTGGGGCTTCCGCTTCCGCCTCACTGACAGCGACATTGCCCGCGGCGTGGCGGACATCTCGCGCGTCGCGGACTCGCTGGCCGCCTTCCTTGCCGCTGAGGGTGGATCCATAGGCGCGGTGGAGGAAGCGGAACTGGGCCCGGGAACTCTGGAACTGCCCTCGGGCGCACTGGATCTGGCCGGCCGAGTCGATCGAATTGATGACCTGCCCGCCGGCAGGATTCTGGTGACCGACTACAAGACGGGTGTCACCGGTAGCGGCTTCCAACTCGCGGTGTATGCCTGGCTGCGGCTGCTGGCCGGAGACCGCCGATCCGCCCGCCTGCTCTATGCGACGACCCGGAACAGTAGCTACCGGGCCAAGGACCTGCTCAGCGATGGCACCAGTGACTACGACCTGTCGGAACTGACCGACTACCTGAGCGGCCGTCTGACAGTGCCCGTGGCGCTGGTGCGTGCCGGCACGCTGCCCAGCGGCGCGTGGAACCGTGAGGACCATGACCGCTACTGCGTGCTTTGTGGTGACCTCGTCCCAGCCTCCTCTGGATACGCTACGGCCGATCGGGGAGTCCGCGCGCTGGCACTCAAGGCTCCGGCTCCGGCGCCACCGGACCAGTTGGCGCCGGCGGCGAGCGTGACCGACCTTGCCGGAACCGCAGGGAGCCAGCCGTGACCGGGACCCCACCGAGCGGCACCGGCGCGCGGACACCGATCGTGCGCCGGGCCGTTGCCGGTGAGGGCAAAACCCACTGGCTGGTCGGACATTTCCTGACGCTCGTCCTCGACGGCGGCGTGAGCCCAGCGGGTATCGCCGTGATCACCTTCACTGAGGCGGCCGGACGCGAACTGCTCGACCGCGTCCGCGCCGCGCTGGATGAGGTGAGTCATGGACGGCGTGAAGCCAGGGACGCCACCGTGCAGGAGGTGACTCGGGCCCGCCGGGCGCTCGCGGAGTTGGGCGCGGCCCCCATCGGGACAATCCACGGGTTCGCCAGACGCCTGTTGATGCAGCATGCGGTGTCCGCGGAGATCCCGTTCGGGGTCGAGGTGCGCGAGGACATCGACCCCGTGCTGCAGGCAGAGATGGCCGCCCGCCTCCACCGCAGGCTGGCCGAGTTGCGGGCCACCCGGCCGGTGACAGCTGCGCTGCGAGCCTGCACGACCGGATCTCGCCGCCGCGCCTTCTTGGACAGTGACGCCCGCGGTCTAATCGGTCGCGTTCCTGGTGCGCTGCTGCGGGCACCGGACCGCGCCAGCCATTGGCGAGCCGAAGCCGAGCAGGAGACCGACCGCGCCTGGGCCGAACTCCATGCCCTCAACGTTCCCGGCGACGGTCACCTCAGTGAAGCCGCCGCCCATGCCGAGTTGCGCACCTTCCGCGACGGCCTGGCCCGTGCGGCCACCCGGCTCAGCGCCACCCGCGCTCAGGATTTCCGGAAGCGGTTGGCGCCGGCGGATGAACTGCTCGCCGACCTCGCCGCTCGACGACCCGATACCCCGGCACCACGACTGAAGCTGGGGCGGCTGTGGTGGCTGACGCAGAAGATGCGTGACGACGCCATTGCCACCGGCCACCCGGAACTGGACAGGATCGCCGACCTATTCGACGAGCACAACGACGCACTCGAACGGCAACAGGTTCTGGCCCGCCGCGCCTACGCTCGGGTGGCCGGGTCGCTGGCGCTGTCCACCTACGTGCAGGCCAGTGCCCGCCGCGCCGATTGGTTGCTGCAGGACGAACTGCTGCAACGTGCACTGGCGATGCTGCTCTCAGATGACGACGTCCTTGCCTCGCTGCGCCAGCGTTTCCCGGTGGTGCTGCTGGACGAGGCCCAGGACGTCGACGCAACCCAGACCGAACTGCTGCTGGCCCTCACCGATTCGCTGGTGATGGTCGGCGACCCGCAACAGTCGATCTTCGGATTCCGCGGGGCCGACGTTGCCACGTTCGACGCACTCGCCACCCGCCTCATCGGTCAGCGCCCACCCGAGAACGGTGACGTCACCCGACGGTGCCTGCCCCGAATCGTCGATACCGTCAATGCACTCTTCACCGGCTCGTCCGGGTACACCCGGATGCGAGCGTTCCGCGCCGGAGTCGGGCCGCACCTCGGTACGGTCACGGCCCTACTGCCACCCGCTCCCCAGGACACGTCGGGAGCGGACACCACTGCCAAGCCGGCCCCGAAGGACTTCCGCATCGCGCAGGCGGACGCCCTCGCCGACCAGGTCGTCGACCTGCTGACGGCTTCCGACGAGCGGCGCTGGGTGGAGACGGCCACACCCGACCGGGACGGGCGGCACCGTCGGGCTCCCCGGCCCGCGGACATGGCGATCCTGGTTCCGAGCCGGACCAGCGTTCCCGCTATCGAGGCCGCACTGCTCGCCCGCGGCATCACCCCGGCAGTGCGCACAAGTCGCGACATGGCCGTACATCCGGTCGCCGAAGGGGTCGCCGCGGCGCTGCTGGCTGTCGCACGGGAGGAGGACACCCGGGCTTTACTCATCGCGCTGCGATCCCCGGTGTTCGGGTGCACCGACGCCGACCTCACCCGCCACGCCCTCCAGACCGACGCCGCCCTGTCGCTGCCCGCCCACGCCTCACTGTCAGCGGCAAGTAGCAACGACCGGCCAGGTGTTCCCGCGGTGAGCCGCAGCCTGGACGTGATGGTGGCTGCGCGCACGGCGATGCGTCGGCACGGCCCGGCGGCAGCACTGGATCTGATCGTGGACTCCCAGGCGGTTCTGGCCATCCTGGCCGCTGCAGACGGTGGGCTATGGCTTGCCGGCTGGACGCAGATCTGCCAACTGCGGGAATCCGTCGACGACCGGCACCGGTCCACCCCAGAGCCGGACGGGCGGTTCGCGGCCTGGCTCACCGAGGAACTCGCCGCCGCGGCACACACCAACGCCGCGGTGCTGGACGAACCCGATGCCGCTGGAGTCACCGTCACGACTATCCATCAGGCCAAGGGGCTGCAGTGGCCGATCGTGCTCACCGCGGCCCTGACCAGAGATGACCCCGGCACCCAGTCCCTGTCCCTCGACGGTGATCGGGTTGAGGTCCACCTCACCAACGATTACTCCACCGCCGGTGACACGAGCCCGCCCCCCGCACCCGACGTTGAGGCGAGCCGATTGCTCTACGTGGCGCTGACGCGTGCCCGCGACCACCTGGTCATCTCCG
>JAUPKM010000071.1 GCA_030837445.1 Actinomycetota bacterium | reverse complement strand
GGTCGGTATCTGGTGCCAACGGCTTACCCTTGGCATGCACCTTCAGGATGGCCGCCCGGCCTTCCAGGTCGGGGCGTTCGACTGCGATCTGACGGTCGAATCGACCGGGCCGCAGCAGCGCAGGGTCAAGGATATCCGGCCGGTTGGTAGCCGCGATCAGGATCACTCCGCCGGTAACGTCGAAGCCGTCCATTTCAACCAGCATCTGGTTCAGGGTCTGTTCGCGTTCGTCGTGGCCGCCGCCCAAACCGGCGCCGCGGTGTCGGCCGACGGCATCGATCTCATCGATGAAGATGATGGCGGGCGCATTCGCCTTTGCCTGCTCGAAGAGATCCCGGACCCGGCTCGCACCGACCCCGACGAACATCTCGACGAAGTCGGAGCCAGAGATCGAGAAGAACGGCACCTCCGCCTCTCCAGCGACCGCTCGGGCCAGCAGCGTCTTACCGGTACCGGGCGGTCCGTAGAGCAGCACGCCCTTGGGGATCTTGGCCCCCACCGCCTGGAACTTGGTGGGCTCGGCCAGGAACTCCTTGATCTCCTGCAGTTCCTCGACAGCCTCGTCAGCGCCAGCCACATCAGCGAACGTCGACTGCGGCATGTCCTTGTTCAAGGCCTTCGCCTTGGACTTGCCGAAGTTCATGATCTTGTTGCCGCCACCCTGCATCTGGGTCATGAAAAACAGCAGCAGACCGCCGAACAACAGCACCGGCAGCAGGATCGTCAGCCAGTAGCTGAGGGCGCTCTCCTTGGGCACGTCGATGTTGTAGCCCTCGGGCAGCTTGCCCGCATCCACCTTCGACTGCAGTAGCTCCTGCAGCTTCACGCCCTGGCCATCGATGTAGTCGGAAGCCACTTTGCTGCCGTCGTTCCGGGTCAGCGTGATGCGCTGCTCCCGGTCGACGAGCGTGGCCGTCTTGACCTGGTCACCCTGAATATCCGTCACGATGACGGAGGTATTGACCTGTTTCGGGCCGTTCAAACCGGCGACGAGGTTGCTGCCGAGCAGCACGAGAAGAACGGCCACAATGATCCAGAAGATCGGGCCGCGAAAAATCCGCTTGGCGTCCATTGGTCAGCAAGCGTATAACGGCCGCACCGATGTCCGGCAGCCGCAGGGGCAGCCCTTCGCCACGGGCGAAATCCGGGCGAGCAGATCGGCTCGGTCACAGTGTCGCGCGGCGTCAGCTGCCCTCGTAGACATGCGGGGCGAGTCGGGCGATGCAATTCAGGTTGCGGAACCGTTCATCGAAGTCGAGTCCGTAGCCCACGACGAAGTCATCCGGGATATCGAACCCGAGATAGTGAACCTCGATCTCGTTGCGAACCGACTCCGGCTTGCGGAGCAAAGTCATCACCCGGAGCGAGGCAGCGCCACGTTTGCCCAGAGTCCTGATCAACCATTCCAAGGTCAGACCGGAGTCGATGATGTCTTCGACGACGAGCACATCCCGGCCAGAGATTTCGCTGTCCAGGTCCTTCAGAATGCGGACGATGCCACTGGAGCTGGCGCCACTGCCGTAGGAGGAGATGGCCATCCAGTCCAGCGCCAGAGGGGTCGCCAGCAGCCGTGAAAGGTCGGCCATCACCATCACGGCGCCCTTGAGTACACCGACCAGCAAGAGGTCCCGACCCGCGTAGTCGACGTCGATCTGCGCCGCAATCTCGCGCAACCGGGCGTCAATCGCCTCGCGGGTTATCAGGATTTCGGCCAGATCTCCGTCGACATCGCTGGGATCCACTTCGCTCCTAGGTCGGCAACCGCCGGGCGAGCACCACTCTGCCAGAAGACCGCACGGCCGTCACGGCGCCCGGCAAGTCGACCGGCCCCTGGCCATGCCAGCGGTCGATCAGGGCCACCAGCGCGGAGACGTGGACGCTGGTGAGTCGACCAGCGTCGGCTCCCGCCGCAACTGCCGCATCGCGCAGGACCCTTGCCAACACGGCAGTCGGGACGGTCGACAGCCCGCCGACCTCGACGGTCAAGCCGTCCTCGGAGATCCGCACGTGCTGTGCGCTGAGCTGGTCCGCCCATGCCTGCACAGCGTCGGCGTCGGCGCGGAATAGTTCGGCGCTGCGGGCGAGGGCGGCCGGCACACCCGGTCCCAGCACCGAGACCAGCGCGGGCATCAATTCGTGCCGAACCCGTGCGCGCAGGAAGCGCGGATCCTGGTTGTGAGCATCCTGATGGCCGCCGAGGTCCGGGTAGGCCGACCGCACAACTGCCCGAGGTAGCCCCAACAGCGGTCGGTGGTATCGGCCGCGCACCTTTGGCATACCCGCCAATGATCGGGTACCGGATCCGCGTGACAGTCCCAGCAACACCGTCTCGGCCTGGTCGTCGAGGGTGTGGCCCAGCAGCACGGCACCGATTCCCAGCCGATCGCAGGCCTCCTCGATCCCCTGATAGCGCGCCTTCCTGGCCGCCGCCTCGGGGCCATCCCCGTCCGCCGAGGCCACCGCCACCCGCAAGGTCAGCACCGGGGCCAAACCGAGGTCTTCGCAGGTCAGCGCCGCAGCGGCCGCGACGGCCCTGGAATCGGTCTGCAGTCCGTGGTCCACCACGACGGCGCCACAGCTGACTCCGGCTGCGCCCGCCACGTCCGCACTCGCGGCGGCCAGCGCCACCGAATCGGGTCCGCCGGAGCAGGCCACGGCGGCCAGGCTGCCGATCGGCAGGGATTTCAGCGTCCCTCGCACCGCCGTGCGAACGGCGTCAG
>JAUPKM010000504.1 GCA_030837445.1 Actinomycetota bacterium | reverse complement strand
GCCCGGATGCACGGCAAGTCGGGCCTCACCGAGGAGGTCCGGGCCTCCACGATCGACCTCGAGACGGCCCAGGATCTGGTGCTGGATTACATTCGCGCCCACGTCAAGGCCCCCAAGACCGCGCCGCTGGCCGGGAACTCGATCGCCACCGACCGCGGGTTCCTCGCCCGGGACATGCCGGTGCTCGACGAGTACCTGCACTACCGGATGATCGACGTCAGTTCGATCAAGGAGTTGTGCCGCCGGTGGTACCCGCGGGTCTACTACGGCCAGCCCGAGAAGGGCCTGGCGCACCGGGCCCTGGCCGATATCCACGAGTCCATCCGCGAACTGCGCTACTACCGGCGCACCGCGTTCGTACCGCTGCCCGGGCCCACCACCGGCGAAATAGCCGAGGCGGTGGCCGAGTTGAAAAGTCTCGAGGCCCACGATTCGGCCGTTGGCACCGAAAGCGGCTAAGATCGACAGGCCGCCTCGTGCGGCAATGGTGGCTGTAGTTCAGTTGGTAGAGCACCAGGTTGTGATCCTGGCTGTCGCGGGTTCGAGTCCCGTCAGCCACCCCACCATGGAAGACCGCTCCTGACCTGATCAGGGGCGGTTTTCCTTTTTCATCGGGCACCCCATCCGGCCCGCGGTGCGCTAACCGATGCGCTATCCGGTTCTGATGCGCAATCAGGCTCCGCTTCCCCGAATGTAAAAAGAACGAGCGGCAGCGTCCGGGCTCGATTTGTCCGCCTCAACTGGCTGCCGATTCCCGGTGAAAAGAACCACTTCGAAGGCTGGTCCATTACGTCCTCATCGCCAGCGACCAGCGCTCACGGTGCTCCACTACCGGGTGGAGCTGACGGTGCGTCCGCACTCCTGAGACCGGCGGAACGACACCGGTCTATCGCAGGTCGGGTCTGGGATCCAGGCACGCGCCGATGGAACGGAGCTGCGCCATCACGATCTCGAAGTCGCGCGCCGCGTTCGTCGAGGGCGGCCGGCACTCAGCTGCGGACTCGAGCTTGTCCCAGAAGTAATCCAGGTGCTGCTCCTGCCGGTTGTCGGCGAAGTTCATCAGCTGGCGCAGCGCCCGTTCAACGTCGGCGGAGAACTTCCGGACGTCCTCGGGGCCGCCGTCCATCTTCAGGGAGTAGTCGGGGATGACATCCAGTTTCTCGACCATCAACAGCAGCTGCGCCACGATCAGCTCCCGATCGAGATCTCCCGCCGTATGCGGCTGCGCCGCAGCCAGCTCGGCTCGCACACGATCGGCCTCCTCGTACACCGCCGCATGCGCGTCCCACTCGGCCTGCCGACGCACGGCGTGGGTTCCGTCGAGTTGACGGCCGAACTCTTCCCTCGCGGCCTCGATCAGGGCCGGATCGGGGTCCGGGAACGCGGCGGCGACCTTCCGCAGCGAAAACAACGTCTCCCCGTCGAGCCACGACCCACACGGCGCGACCGCCTCCCCGTCATTGATCGCCATCGCCAGGGCACTGTCGAACCTTCTGATGTGAGCCTCACGGCTTACGGCTCTGAATCGCAAATCACGCCAACCTCCCCCTGCACGCCATCCTACGAGGGGTGGGTGACGGATTGAGGAGATGCACCGCTGCCCATCTGCGGCGACGCCCCGGCGATCGGCCACTCCCCCTTAAAACACGCTCACCTGCGCGTTTCCCAATCTCGCTGCGGGAACAGTAATTCTCGTCGGTTACCGCCGATCTGATGCGGGTGACTGTGCTCTGCTCCGTCGAGGGCCCCGAAACGCCCAGTTCGCGTGAGCAGGTTCAGCGACTCCCGCCAGTGTGGAGGACGTGACAGGTGGCGGCAATGGCGCTTGCCAGTGGGGCGTGCACCGGCCTGTGGCGCGACGACTTCCAGCACATACAACGACTACGCGCGTTCGAGCAGAGAACGACAAACTGTATGATGAATCGTATGACACAGCCGGAGATTGTGCAGGCCCGACTGACACCGGAAGACGCGATGCGACTTGACGATGACCGCAAGATTCTCGGCTTGGCCACACGATCCGATGCGGTTCGAGAGGGCCTGCGATTGCTACACAAGACGGCACGCCATGCCGCGCTGGCCCAGGAATACGACGACTTCTACGGGGCGGGCGCACAGGCCCCGATGGGCACTATCGCCGCGTACGGCGACCAGGTGGCCGCCGAGTCCATGGTGGCGGGCGGCTGAGCGATGTTCCGCGGAGACGTGTGGGACGTGCAGTTCCCCAAGCCCATCGGGACGCGCCCGTGCGTCGTACTCACCAGCAATCCCCTTATCGCCCGTTTGGGGGCGGTGACCGTCGTGGAGGTGACCGGCACCGCCGGCCCGCGCTCGACCCACGTCGATGTCGATGCGGACGCGGGGCTGACGGGGCGGGATCGCTCCTGGGTGAACACGACGGAGTTGCACACGATCCCGAAGGGCAAGCTCCGACGGCATCGCGGGCGCCTCAGCCCCGTTGAGCTTCGCCGCGTCAGCGACGCCATCCGCGTCAGCCTCGACCTCGACTAACGCCGCGCGCAGCCCCTTCTTGGGCATTTCCTGTTCAGGCGGCCGCACCACCTCATGGATCGGGCCAGCCAGTCAGAAGCGCGATCTACGGGTCCAGCGGCACTGGGCGTAGGTGCAGACGATGCAGGCGACGCTGCCGGTCAGTGTCCGCGCCGCGATGACGGCAACCCGCCGAGAACTTCACGACCGCCCTGGGACAGCCCACGGTTTTGAACCATCCCGGCTGGGCCAGAGGCCCGATTTCTCCGATTCTTCCGCGCGGCGAGTGCCAGGGCCTTCTGCTGGCTCCGCAGCGCCCGCTCGTACAAGCGCCGGGACTCGGGACGCGTGGAGGCGAGACGTGCCGCTTCGTTCAGAATCTGCTCGAGCTCGTTCAGGATCCGCTTGAGACGCTGGTGATTCTCGGGGTGAAGTTGTTTCTTGGCGGCCAACTCCGCCAGCTCGCTGTTGATTTCACGAAGCGGTGTCATCTTCCGGGGAGGTCCATCAGAAGCCGCCGAGGCCTGCTCTTTTGGTGCGCCGCCGTCGGTATCGCCCAGCCGCCAGACACGCGTTCGCGCCTTCCGCACCACCGGTACCTTCTTCACGTCGCCAGCTCTCTGGCCGCGGATGACCGCTTCGTTGGCTGCGTGTCTTTCGACGGTTCGATCACCCGTTCCCCCTGTGTCGCTTTCGATGTCCTCAGCCACGAATCCGCAGATCAGACCCAATTTCCACATCATGCTGAAACACCCGTTCGAACACCTGACAGAAGTTCGAGTCCCGTCAGCCACCCCACCACGGAGAACCGCTCCTGACCTGATCAGGGGCGGTTTTTCGTTTTGCCGGAACACCCATCCCCACCCGCGATGCGCTATCCGGCTGGGGCGCTGATTCAGCACCTTCCCCGCCGCGCCGGTTCGCTTAGCCGCTGGCCGCGTCGAGCCGATGCTTGTCGATGAGCGCTTTGAGTTCGTGAAACGCCGCGGCACGGGCCGTCACCACGTCGGCACACTCCGAAGGGCTGTCGATCGGCATCGTCTGCGACCCGTAGAGAATCGGGCCGAGGCGTCCGCGCAGGTCCTCGCGCCGCTGGGCCATGACGACGCTTTCGCGTTCCTCACGCAGGGCGCGGTCGATGTCGGCGGCCTGCTGTGCGCACTCGGCCATCAGCTCGACCCGTTGCTTCACCGAGTTCTCCAGATTGGAGATCTCGACCTCCGCGTCGTGCAGCATCTTCTTGTCGGCCTGGCTGAAGTCACGGATCGAGGCGGCGGCCGAAGTGACGGTGCGGATCTTCTCGGCCCGGCGAAGATTGGCGGCGATCGCCTCCAGGTCGGCGCGAAAGTCGAACTGAGCGGGGTCCCCGAGCCATCCCGTCCGGGCGGCCTCCGACGCGGCGATCTGCGACACCGACGTGTCGGCCTGTTCGTACAGACGCGCGCCGGTCGACCCGAACTCTCGCTTGCGTTGCTGCGTTAGGAATTCGAGACGGCGGGCCTCGTCCTTCTTCTGTTTCTCTTTGAGCCACGCCCACCCAGCTAGGGACACCAGTGCGCCCAGCCACAGCACTTCCAGGAACCAGCCGGTCACTGACCGCGCCGTGGACGGGTTGTCCGCCCCGAGTTGCACGGCCAGCCAGGTCCCCACGAAGTAGGGCCAAGCGACAGCCACAAAGAGAAGGAACAACAGAATTGCCCAAGCCAAGCCCTTGCCGTCATCGCTCTTCTTCGCCCCCATGGACGGGATGCTAGCGCGCAACGGTGACAGCTCACAGAGTTCGCTGCGGCGGCGGGTATCCGACGGCATCGACATCCCAGCCTCGAACCACGGCACGCATTGAACGCTATCGAAAAACCGATATCATCTGCCGGAACGCAACCCGGCGGTACAGCGGTGGGCGGACTCGGTTTCCGCCACCGAGCAGTTCATCGCGGCCACAACGCTGGCAGAGATCGAACGCGGGGTCTTCGGCAAGGAACGCACAAACCCGGAGCAGGGAACGCACCTGCGGCGATGGTTCGACGATAAGGTGCTGCGCACGTTCGCCCGCCGGACCCTGCCGTTCGACCTGGCCGCCGCCCGCATCCTCGCCGCTTACCGGGTGCCCGAACACGCCCCCCACGACGATGCATTGATCGCCGCCGTCGCTCAATCGACGGGAAGGATCGTCGTCACCCGGACTACCAAGCACTTCGAACCGCTGGGTGTTCGATACCTGAATCCGTGGGAGGAGCGATGATCGGACGACTACCTCTGTATGAACGCTCTGGCAGTCAGACGGCGACGGGAGCCTTGATCGCCGGGTGCGGCCGGTAATCGCGGATCTCGATATCGTCGTAGGTGTAGTCGAAGATCGACTCGCGCGGTGCGAGTTTGAGTTCCGGGTACGGCCGCGGGTCGCGGGAAAGCTGCTCGGTCACCTGCTCGACGTGGTTGTCGTAGATATGGCAGTCCCCGCCGGTCCAGATGAAGTCCCCCACACCCAGCCCCGCCTGCGCGGCCATCATGTGGGTGAGCAGTGCGTAGCTGGCGATGTTGAACGGGACCCCGAGGAAAAGGTCTGCGCTGCGCTGGTAAAGCTGGCAGCTAAGCCTGCCGGCGCCGACGTAGAACTGAAAGAACGCGTGGCACGGCGGCAGTGCCATCTTGGGCAGGTCAGCCACGTTCCAGGCCGAGACGATGATGCGGCGTGAGTCGGGGTCTGTGCGCAGTAGCTCCAGGGCAGCGCTGATCTGGTCGATATGGCCGCCGGACGGCGTCGGCCATGACCGCCACTGCACCCCGTAGACCGGGCCGAGATCGCCTGTCTCCGAGGCCCATTCGTTCCAAATCTTCACCCCGTGCTGCTGCAGCCAGTCGACGTTGGAGTCGCCGCGCAGGAACCACAGCAGCTCGTAGGCCACCGACTTGAAATGCACCTCTTTGGTGGTGATCAGCGGAAACCCCTCGGCGAGGTCGTAGCGCAGCTGCGCGCCGAACAGGCTGCGGGTTCCGGTGCCGGTCCGATCGGACTTCTGCGTCCCCTCGTCAAGCACACGGCGCAGCAGGTCCTCGTACGGGGTGGCGATCACCCGGCCAGTGTATTTCTCGGAGCGCAGCCGCGGAACGATGCTGCCTGTCTCGCAGAGATCCTGCTCCCCTGTTGGGGCCTGGACAGTGATACCAGTCGGTATCATTTCACCTGTGGCTATGACGTTGCGGCTTTCCGCGGAGCAAACGGACAAGCTCCGCGCTACCGCTGAGCGTGAGGGTGTCTCCATGCAGACGGTGGCGCTTCGAGCGATTGACGAGTATGTCAACCGCCGTACCCAGCGACGCGACGCGATCATCGAGCAGATCTTCACCGAGGATGCCGGGCTGTTCGACCGCCTCGCGGACGCGTGATCGAGTACCTGGCACTCGATGACGTCGTGGCACTGACCACCCGCGCCGGCTTCACCATCTCGGACTATGGACTGATCGAGTCCGCGCTGGCAAGACCACAGGCGTCGGTCTTCGGGGCGGACGCCTATCCGACGATTCACCAGAAGGCAGCCGCACTGCTGCAGTCCCTGGCCACCAACCACGCTCTGGCAGACGGCAACAAGCGCACCGCCTGGGCTGCAACGCGGCTGTTCTACGGCTTGAACGGCTACCGCGTCACCGCCACCGAGGACGAGCGCTTCGAACTGATCATCACGGTGGCCACCCGCGAGCTGGACACCGTCGACCAGATCACGGCCCGACTCTCAGCGATCGCCGTTGATGGGCTGAGCCCCACCGTTTGAGCTATCGGGTAGCGCCCTGGGCAGCCCGCGCCGCACCAGCCTTGCCAGCACTCGAGCGCTGCGACGTTGCCCCCGCGTCACCGCCCGTGTCCGGTTCTGCGGTGGCGGTGGCCGCGCTCGCCCCTGGCGCCTGGTCGGCCGCTGCCGCCTTGGCGGCCCCCCTCGAGCGCGGCGCGGAAACCGTTGCCGCGGCCGGGGTCTCGTCGGACAGAGCCGCTGCGCTCTCCTCCGGAGCCGACACCGCGACGGAAACCGCGACGGGAGCGACGGCGGCCGGCACCTCGGCGGCGGCAGGCAGCGCCGACTGGGCACGGTTCGCCGGGCTGTTGCCCACCGCCACGACAGCGGCGGCGGCCGGAACGGCGGACGCGCCCGCCCCGGGGATGAGACCGCCGAGCAGGCCCGACAGTGCGTCGCCGAGCGTGTCGATCAGCGACTGCAGGTTGCCGCTCAGCACGGTCTGCACCGCCGAGAACAACACGGCGGGGAGCGTGGTGATGAGGCCGTTGAACTCGGTGGTCAGGAACTCCTCGAACGCCTGGGTGGCTTCGGACAGCACCGCCGCGATCCCGGAGACCGGGCCGGCCAGGACGTCGGTGATCGTCTGCAGGGCGGTCGCCAAATCCCCGGATCCCAGCGCCTCGAACGCGGCGACCACGGTCTGCGGGATGGCGGCAAGGGCGTCGCCGAACCGCGCGGGGATCGAGTCGGGTCCGCTGATCAGTCCGGCGATGGCCGCACCCAGGTAGTCGAACACCTCCCCTGCGGCGGCCAGGACCAACGGGCTGGCCTGGTTGACGAACTCGGTGATCACCGCGGTGACGATGTCGGTGGGCAGCAGCGAGGGCAGTGAGGTCAGGAAGTCCGGCAGCGCTCCACCGATGCCGAAGCCCTGAAGCAGTCCGACGACGTCGGTCAGAGACAGGCCCAGTCCGGTGAGACTGACCTCGGCGACGGCCGGCACTGGAACCGCGAGTGG
The DNA here is from genome assembly GCA_030837445.1 of Actinomycetota bacterium. Classification (GTDB taxonomy): domain Bacteria; phylum Actinomycetota; class Actinomycetes; order S36-B12; family UBA10799; genus JACJWR01. Next base: position 1,294 of record JAUPKM010000504.1, on the reverse strand, counting down.
GGCATCCATGACCACCGGGGTCATGGCGATCGCACCGGCGCCGACGACGGCAACCGTTCCGGCGGTCAGATAGGAACGCATGGTGATCTGCATAGGAACCGTCTCCCTGGTGAGGCGCCGCCGGCGGCGAAGCGCGGCTGAGAATAGCCTAAGGAGACCACGTTGACCCGGGCCGCGTCAACGCGTGCAGTTCAGCCATTCCAGGTCAGCGATTGGAGGTGGCGTTGCCGGCCTTCCACTGCGACCACGGGATGTTCCAGTCGCCGAGCCCGTCAGTTCCGGACAGCACCGAACCGACGGTGCCGACGACTTCGACGACGTCTCCGCGCCTGGTGTTGAAGTAGAACCACTCGGCGTTGGCCGGGCTGACGTTGAGGCAGCCATGACTGGTGTTGGCGCTGCCCTGGGCGCCGATCGACCACGGGGCCGAATGCACGTAGATACCGCTGTAGGACATCTGGGTGGCCCAGTCGACCTCGAGGCGGTATCCGTTGGGCGAGTTCGACGGCACCCCGTAGGTCGAGGAGTCCATGATCAACTTCTGATAGCGGTCCCCGATGACGTACACGCCGTTCGGTGTCGGCGTGCTGTCCTTGCCCATCGACGTCGGCATCGTCTTGATGATCTCGTCGCCGCGGCGAATCGTCACGGTCTTGGTGTCGTCATCAGCGGTGGCGATCAGCCGATCACCGATGGTGAATGTTGCCTTCCGGTCTTCCTGCCCGAACAGTCCGTTACCGAGGTCGGCACCGAAGGCCTTCACCTGGACGTCCACCGTGGTGCCGGATGCCCAGAAGTCCTTGGGCCGCCAGCGGACCTCGCGGTCGCTGACCCAGTAGAAGGCTCCCTCGACGGGCGGCGTGGTGGTCACCGTGATGGCCTTCTGTGCGGCCATCCGGTCCGGGATGCTCTCGTCGAACTTCACCTGAATCGTTTGCCCCACGCCGACCACGTCCCCGTCGTTGGGCATCAGGTAGGGCATGGTCAGGTTGGCTGGCGAGTGGGACTCGAACTCCAGTGACTCGCTGGCGACGCCGCCGAGACCGAGTGCGGTGGCGGACAGGGTGTAGTGCTCGTTGTAGTCCAGTGGTTCGTCGGCCGTCCAGGTCACGCCATCGGGGCCGATCTCGCCGGGCAATTCCTCACCGGCAGCGTCGGTCAGGGTGACCGGGCCGAGCACACCGCCCTGTGCAGTGACGGTCACGGGCTTGTCGACGGCCACCCCGACGGCGCCGTCGGTCACCGACGCGGTGATCTTGGGGACCATCTGGTTGATGTACGGGGTGCCCTTGTC
>JAUPKM010000503.1 GCA_030837445.1 Actinomycetota bacterium | reverse complement strand
TGCTGCAGGCCGTGGCGTTCCTGTTGCTCGGGCTCGATCTGCCGGTGGTGCTGGCCGCGTTAACCGAGTCGGAGCAGATGTCGCTGCTGCTGGTCGTGCCGCTGGTGGTGGTGGCGCTGATTGCGACCAGACTTCTATTCGTCACGGCCATGATCGCGACCTCCAAATGGGGACCCGGCACGCAGAAGTCGGATTGGCGGCACGGGACCGTGATGGGCTGGGCGGGCGCCCGCGGGCCAGTCTCGGCCCTCGCAGCCTTTTCGATCCCATTTGTCGACGACGTTGGCAACCCCCTTTCGGGCCGCAACGAGATCGTCGCGGTCGCCCTCTGCACCATCGTCATCACCCTGCTGCTCGCCCCGACGCTGGGCCCGCTCGCCCGGCGGCTAGGTGTCTGCGACCCAGGCGACCCCGCGACCACGGATCGAGTTCGGATAGCGATGGCCCGCGCGGCCCTGAAGGCGCTGGACGAGGCCGAGACCGATGCCGAGGAGGACGGTCGACCGCTGCCGGATTCGATGGTCGCACTGCTGCGCGCCAAGGAGGAGAACCGGCTCGCCCGGACAACGTCTGCCGACGCGGGCCCTCAGGTTGCTGGCGCCAATCGCTCGGTGCTGGTCGCGATCGCGATGGCACAGGCGGAGCAGTCCGAAGTAATCCGGCAACGGACCGAGGAGGGGCTACCCGACTCCGTGGTCCGACCGCTGCTGGCGGAATTGGATCGCCGGATCGCCCTACTGCGACAGTCTCCGGCCGCAGCCAACGAACCGCCGACCGCGAGTTGAGGTGGTTGCCGACCCAATCGAGGAACCAGGCCGTGTGCTGACGACCTGAATCGCGATGCCCTCGCGGTCTATGGTGTCGCACATGGCTACCGATACCGCGCCAGCTCCCGAGGCGAAGCCGAAGTCCTTCATGGGTCAACCCCGCGGGTTGAGCACCCTGTTCTTCACCGAGATGTGGGAGCGGTTCTCCTACTACGGGATGCGCGCTCTGCTGGTGCTGTACCTGACCGCGCCGCTGCTGTCGGACAGCCCCTCGGGACCCGGCCTAGGTATCGACAACGGCACGGCACTGGCGATCTACGGCGCCTACTCGGGCCTCGTCTACCTGACACCGGTGGCCGGCGGCTGGATCGCCGACCGGATGCTCGGGGCCCGCCGAACCGTGCTCTGGGGCGGCATCGTCATCGCACTTGGCCACTACTGCATGGCCGCCCCGATCGAAATCTCATTCTGGATCGGGCTGCTGCTGATCGCGCTCGGCACGGGCCTGCTGAAGCCGAACATCTCGGCGATGGTGGGTGACCTCTACACCGAGGAGGACACCCGCCGGGACGCCGGCTTCTCGATCTTCTATATGGGCATCAACATCGGATCCCTGCTGGCACCCCTGATCACCGGCTGGGCGGCTGCCCGGCACGGCTATCACTGGGGTTTCGCCATCGCCGGCATCGGCATGACATTCGCGGTGATCCAATACATCGTCGGTCGCAAGCACCTGCAGGGTGTGGGCGAGACTGCGCCCGACCCGGCCAGCACCAAGCAGCGGCAACGATTTGGGCTGATGCTGTTCGGCGTTGTGATCTTCATCGGCCTGCTCACGGTGTTACTGGGCTTCATCACCCAGGGCGGCGCCATCGACAACATGGCCTCCTCCATCACGATCTTCATCCTGATCGTGCCGTTCGTGTACTTCACCCAGCTATTCCGGCGAAAGGACTATTCCGCCGTCGAGCGCGACCACGTGAAGGCCTTCGTCTGGGTCTTCCTGGGAGCCGCCGCTTTCTGGATGGTCTTCGAGCAGTCCGGTTCCACGCTCACGCTGTTCGCTGAGAATGTCACCAACCTCAACGTCGGCACGTTCGCCGTCCCCGCGGGTTGGCTGCAGTCCGTGAACCCGGCCTTCATCATCATCTTCGCCCCCATCTTTGCCGCCCTCTGGACGAAACTGGCTGACCGGGCGCCGCGTACCCCGATGAAGTTCGCGATTGCACTGTTCGGGGTGGGACTCTCCTTCGCGATCCTGATCATCCCGATGTCGGCCTACCAGAACGACGGCACGAAGGCAGCCCTGTGGTGGTTGATTGCCACCTATCTGCTGCAGACCTGGGCCGAGTTGCTGTTGTCGCCGACAGGACTATCGGCCACCACCAAACTCGCACCAGAAGGAGCCAACGGTCAAATGCTTGCCCTCTGGTTCGTAGCGACCTCGGTCGGCACCAGCGTCGGCGGTCAGATCGGCAAGTTCACCGCGGACAATCCGACCAACACCTTCATCGTCTGTGCGGTGATCACGTTCGCAATCGGGGCCGTGCTGGCGATCTTCTCCAAGCGGATAGCCAAGCTCATGCACCACGTGCACTGAGCGGGCCGAGCCCCGGCCGCGGCGGTCACGAAGTGTGCCGTACATGTATCGAAAGCGCTACACTTGGAGCATGGAACCGAGCAAGTTGCTGCAGTCGATGCGCGGCCAACGCGGCCTGACTCAGGCCGAGCTCGCCCGACGCTCGGGCATTCCCCGCACTTCAATAAACGCGTATGAACATGGCGCCCGCACGCCTACCTCCACGACGCTGATGCGACTCGCGGAGGCCTGTGGCCTGGCGATCACCGCCACTGCCCCACCAGCCATCGACCTGACCGCGAACGCCACAACTCTTGGACAACTCCTGGATCTCGCGGAGCTGCTGCCCACGCGGCCGCGGAAGCGACTCGAGTTCCCTTTGTTGCCGACGAGATGAGTCTTCTCGCCCAGCAACTGCTGTCGATCGACGCGGCGCTGGACACGGCAGGCATTGCCCACGCATTTGGCGGCGCGATTGCGCTGGCGTACTGCACGCAAGAACCGCGCGCGACCATTGGCCTGGACATCAACATCTTCATCGCCCACGAGATCGCGGACGACGCGCTGACAGCGCTGCCACCACTTGTCCGGATCAACACAGTCAACCGCAGGGAGTTGGCCTCGACTGGCCAGACGCGCGCGTGGTGGGACACAACTCCGCTCGATCTCTTCTTCGACACACACCCCTTCCATCGCATCGTGGCCAGTCGCGTGCGCCGAGTGCCGTTCGCCGACCGCTCAATCCCCGTGATCGATTGCACGTCCCTGGCCGTTTTCAAGGCCATGTTCAACCGGACGAAGGACTGGGCCGATCTTGAGGCAATGGCGCACGCGGGCCAACTCGACGTGGTGGCCGTAAGCGCGATGCTGAAGGACATCCTCGGCGACGATCCTCGACTGGAGCGGCTGGCCACGCTGGACTAGCGAGCGAGGCCGCTTGGGCAGTCCATCAGTGGTGACTCCTTAACTGCATCGGGCGGGCCGCCGAGCCACGCGAAACAGGCGCCCGCCAACCTCTGGACAGACCGCAGCACTCCTAGTTTCTCCGCCGGAGGTCACCCATCACCGTCCATTAGATGTCGTGTAATATATGTCGCAACATCTAAATGGAGGATCAATGAGCCCAGTTGACGCAATTGAGCGTGTGAGCGTGTTGAGTACTGGAACGGTCAGGATCAGACCAGACCACGCCGCGGCCACCTGGAAGCCTCAGATGCTGTGGATGGCCACATCTCGGTCCTGGACTTCCCCGATGCCGATCAACGCTTTCGTGGTCGAACATCGTGACGGGGTCGTGCTCTTCGACACGGGTCAGAACCGGGCATCAGTGACTGATCCTGACTACTTCCCAGGCGGCATCATTGGTGCGTTCTACCGTCGCACCGCCCAAGCCGACATTGCCGAGGATGAGACCCTTGAGAGAGGACTCGGCCGACTCGGATACCGAATTTCCGACGTCAGCACCGTCGTGATTTCGCACCTGCACCAGGATCACATCGGCGGCCTTGGACAACTCACGGCTGCGAAGATCGTGGTGAGTCAGGACGAGTGGGACACCTTGGACGAGACTGGCGCGGAGTTGAAGGGTTTGATGCGTAAACACATCGACCTGCCTGGCCTGTCATGGGATCGGATTCAGCCAGAGCCGACCAAAGACCGGGCTCTCCAGCCTTTCCCGGTGGGGCACGACTTGTTCGGCGACGGTAGCTTGATGTTGCTACCCACTCCCGGACACACGCCCGGATCGATATCCATGCTTGTTCGCACACCCGGCCACTCTCCGCTGCTTATGGTCGGTGATCTGACTTACTCAACGCATCTGCTGGACTGTGGGCACGTGCCGGGTGCTGGCTCGAAAGCTCAGCTTCGGCAAACCACCACGATGGTCAATCAACTTCGTGCCAACCTCGCGGGCACAGTTGTCCTGGCTGCGCATGACCCTGACGCAGCGGATGCACTCGCCAAGGTCACGACATCCTGATTCCGCGCAGTCGCCGGTGCGCTCCGTTGGGAGGGCGGTGACCTGGACGTCCTTCGCTACGCTGATAGTCCGACCGACTGGTGCCCATCCGGGCCAGTCTCCGAGGGAAATCGGCGGCGAGGGAGACGGCCATGCGCTTCGCGGAGGAAGTCCGCTACCTCGTGTTGGCCGCCCAACTCGAGGGCCGACGCCAACTGGCTCGGCAACTGCGCCCCCTAGGTTTGACACCGTCTCAGGCGGAGGTATTGCGGGTCCTGGCCGACTACGCCCCTTTGACCCTCAACGGCTTGGGCCAGCTTCTCGTGTGCGAGAGCGGATCGAGCCCCAGCCGCTTGGTCGACAGGATGGTCACACGAGACTTGGTCGAGCGGCAGCCGAGCGCAACTGACGGGCGTCAAGTGGAGTTGACGCTCACCCCCGCCGGATCCGCCCTCGCCACACGGGTAGCAGAGGTCGAAAATGTCATGTACGCCGCCATAGATGCGGCCGCGACCCACGATGCCAGCGACGGGCTCGACTTCCTTCGCGCGTTTGTCTCGGGGTCGCCAGCGGGGGATGCGTTGAGCCGCCGCCAGGAAAGGGACACGTCGCCGGTGGAAGGCGGCAAGTCATGACTGTCGTGTGGCGGGCCGCGGTTCGGCCGCTCTGAACCTCGTGGCGCTTTGCGCCGAATTCAGTCACAGGTGGCT